>NZ_JAUZED010000060.1 GCF_030705415.1 Curtobacterium sp. A7_M15
CACCGGGGCGCAACCCGCGACCCGCGCCCGCGCCCGCGACCCGCGCCCGCGACCTGCGGACGGTCCACTGAGCGCGCCGCGGCGGCAGGACGACGGCCCGTCGAGCGCGCCGAGGGAACACGAGCGCCGCCGGGATGCGAAGATGCATCGTTGCCTGCCGGAACCGAGAACGAGGGTCAGATGAGTCCGACCGACGACGCCGCGTCCACGGCCCCGCTGCTCGACGGGCGCTACCGGCTCGAACACGCCATCGGGCAGGGCGGCATGTCCGTCGTGTACCGCGGGGTCGACGAGAGCCTGCACCGCCCCGTCGCCGTGAAGGTGTTCCACGCGGGCACCGTCGACGTCGCCCGGCAGGAGGCCGAGCTCGGCGTCCTGGCCTCGCTCGAGCACCACAACCTCGTGAGCCTGCTCGACACCGGTGTCGTCACGGGTCGCGACGGCACGCACCAGCGCTACCTCGTGATGGCGCTGGCCGCCGGGCAGGACCTCGAGGACCGGCTCGCCGTCGGCCCCCTCGCCTCCCGGCACATCGCCGAGATCGGCTACGACATGGCCGAGGCGCTGCACTACATCCACAGCCACGGCGTCGTGCACCGCGACATCAAGCCGTCGAACATCCTGCTCGTCGACTACGGCAACGACTCCGACCGTGCGCGTGCCCGGCTCACCGACTTCGGCATCGCGCTCGCCGCCGGAGTCGAACGGCTGACGGCGGACGGCGTGACCACCGGTACCGCCGCCTACCTCAGCCCCGAACAGGCACGGGGTGGCGACGTCGGCCCGGCCAGCGACGTCTACTCGCTCGGTCTCGTGCTCCTGCAGTGCTTCACCCGCCGTCGCGAGTTCCCGGGGTCGCTCGTCGAGTCCGCCGTGGCCCGGTTGTCGCGCGATCCCGTCCTGCCCGAGCCGCTGCCCGAGCACTGGAAAGCGTTGCTCCGGGTGATGACCGCCCAGGACCCGGCCGAGCGCCCGGGCGGCGCGGACCTCGTGACCATGCTCCGCGACGTCGTCATCGCGGAGACCACCGGTGCCGACCACGTCGTCGAGACGGTCCCCGCGGCCGAAGCGCCCGTGGATGGCGAACGCGCCCGCCCGGCGACGCTCGACACGCTGCCGGACCAGGCCCTGCAGCGCACGACGGCGATGGCCGCGCGCCTGTTCGACGCGCCGATCGCCCTCGTCGAGGTGCTCGACGAGGACCGTGCCTGGTCGCAGTCGTACATCGCCCCCGGTGTGGACGACGCGGCGCGCCACATCAACTTCCGCAGCGGGTTCGCCCCGGTGCCGGTCCCGGTGGTCATCCCGGACGGGCAGGCGCACCCTGAGATGCAGCACAGTCCGCTCGTGACCGGCCCCCTCGGCATCCGGTTCTACGTCAGCGTCCCGCTGGTGAAGCACGACGGCACCCCGATCGGGACGCTCGCGGTGCTCGACACGAAGCCCCGCGAGGCGACCGAGGCGGACCTCGCGAACCTCCACGACCTCGCGGCGCTCGCCGTCACGCAGCTCGAGATCCGTCAGGAGTCGCTCCGCACGACGAACGACGCGCTGCCGCTCGCCCCTTGACGGACGCGAGCCGAGGCGGTGGACGGTCACCGGGGACGGACGGGAGGCGCGGTGCGGGCCCGCACCGCGCCTGGCGTCCGTCAGGTGCGCGCGATCAGTGCTCGGTGAGCGCAGCCGCGTAGGCGCGGACCGACCGGTGGTAGCGGGGGAGCGTCGGCTCCACCGCCTCGATCGCGACCCGGAGTGCTTCGTCGTGCCGACCCGCGCTGTGCAGCGCGAGAGCGAGGAACACCTTCGGGGCCGCGCCCGTGGCCGGGTGCTCGGGTGCGTCCCGGAGCATCGCGATCGCCTCGTCGACCCTGCCGAGGTTGCGGAGGGTCGACGCGTGCTGGACGACCATCTGTGCCGCCCGAACCGGGTCGACGGTGTCGAGCCCGGCTGCGGTCGCGGCCGTGTAGTGGACGTCGGCCTCGGCCTCGTGGCCGCCGGAGTCGTTCGCTCCGCCGAGCTCGAACGCGCCGAGGGCCGGGTGCGGTGCGGCGTCGGCGAGCACCCGCATGCGGTCGATGCGCTCCTGGTCGTCGATGGTGTCGTCCGCCCAGAGTGCGGCGACGCGGGCTTCCCAGTCCGTGGTGCTCATCCCACCAGCGTATTGCGGGGGGCTCGACGGGCGAGCACCACGCTGTCGAGCACCTCGTGCGGCGATCCCTCGGGCGTCGTCGCGGTGCGGGGCCGCAGCTCGGCGGCGACGACTTCCCACCCGGCGTCGAGTGTCATCGCCGCGAGGTCCTCCGCCGGCGTCGGGAACCGGTACGACCGCAGCTCCTCGGGCAGGTCACCGTGCGGCGGTGCGGCGTGCGCCGTCACGAGCAGGTGCCCGCCGGACGCCACGAACCCGGCCGCCCGCGCGAGGATCGCACCGCGCGGGATCGCTACCGGCCACGACTGCAGGAACGACGCCGTGACGAGGTCGAACCGCGCCGCGGTCTCCCACGAGCCGAGGTCCGCCGCGACGAAGGCCGTCCGCTCCTCGACCCCGGCGGCGACGGCGGCGCGGGACCCGCGGGTGACGGCCGTCACCGACAGGTCGACGCCGGTGGCTTCCCACCCCTGCTGGGCGAGCCAGACGACGTCACCGCCCTCGCCGCAGCCCAGGTCGAGCGCGCGGCCGACCGGCAGTGACGACGCGACGTCGGCGAGCACCGCGTTCACGCGGCCCGACCAGATCCCGGCGCGTTCGGCGTAGCGGGCCTCCCACCAGGCGCGGGCGGTGGTGTCGGAGCGTTCCGGGTGCGTGTGCATGCCGTCACTCCATCGCACCCTGCGCACCGCGGACAAGGAACCTTGCCGGACCGGCAACACCGGCCGGCTGCGACGTGCTGGGGCGGGCGGTCGGGGGACAGGTCCCGATCGGCACCGGTCTGCTGGTGTCCGTCCACAGCGCCTGACTCCTGGCCCGCCGTGTCCCCCGTCCGAGGGGCAGACTGCCAGGTCCGGTTCACCTGAGCGTCACACGAAGGGCCCGAGCATCCGTCACCATCGAACGATCACGCAGCACCGTACCCGCACCGCAGCACCGTCTCTGCACCACCGCACCGCCTGCATCGCCGTTCGTCACGCCTGAACCAGGGGAAGGCCCGAGATGACGTCTACGGAAACGATGGTCGACGCGCGCAACCGGCCCGCGACCACGAACAGCACGGATCAGGAGTCCCGGTCGCCCGAGGACGGCACAGGGGAGTCGCAGTACCTCCCCGCGCCGACGACGGACCGCGAGAAGTACTGGTACATGGGGCCGCAGCACCGCTGGATGCTGTTCGCCCAGGCCGCCGCCTTCGCGCTCATCGCGTCGAGCATCTGGCGCTTCTCCACCTCGGCCCCGGGGCTGTTGCTGTTCCTCATCCCGACGACGCTGTACTGCCTGACGCTGTGCGTCTCGCTCACCACGAGCGCACGGCGGAAGCGCTTCCACAAGCGTGACCACGTCGAACGCGTCACGAGCTGGGCCCCGGAGCGGTACCCGACGGTGGACGTGTTCCTCCCCACCGCGGGGGAGCCCCTCGCGATCCTCGCGAACACCTACTCGTGGGTGTCCCGACTCCGCTGGCCGACGACCCTGACGGTGTACGTCCTCGACGACGCCGACCGCCCCGAGGTCGCCGAACTCGCCCGCCGGTACGGCTACCGGTACGAGGTGCGTCCGGACCGCGGGCACCTCAAGAAGGCCGGCAACCTCCGGCACGGGTACGAACAGAGCGACGGCGACCTCATCGCCGTGTTCGACGCCGACTTCGTGCCGCGCGCCGACTACCTCCACGAGCTCGTGCCCTACTTCGACGACCAGAGCCTCGGCATCGTGCAGTCGCCGCAGTTCTTCGACGCCCGCAAGGGGATGCACTGGCTGCAGCGGACCGCCGGTGCCACGCAGGAGTTGTTCTACCGCTGGATCCAGCCTGCTCGGGACCGCTCGAACGCGGCGATCTGCGTCGGGACCTGCGCGATCTACCGGCGGGCAGCGCTCGAACGCGCGGGCGGCTTCGCCCAGATCGGCCACTCCGAGGACGTGCACACCGGCGTGAACCTCATGCGCGTTGGCTTCCTCGTGCGGTACGTCCCGATCCTCGTGTCGAAGGGCATGTGCCCGGACGACCTCGCCTCGTTCCTCAACCAGCAGTACCGCTGGTGCACCGGGTCCATGTCGCTCCTCGCCGACACCACCTTCCACGAGAACCCGCACATCACCCTCCGGCAGCGCATGTGCTTCTGGTCCGGGTTCCTCTACTACATCTCCACCGCGGTCAACGTGTTCCTGTCCCCGCTGCCCGGACTCGTGATGCTGTTCGGCCTGCCGCAGTGGATCATGCCGCAGAACTCGGTCTGGCTCCTCGGCGCGATGCTCATGTGGCTCGTGGTCGTCCCGATCATGTACCGGTCCCGGTGGCGCATCGACGTGCTGCGCATCCAGTCCCTGTACTCGTTCGCCCACGCGGTCGCGATCGTGCACGTCCTCTTCGGCAAGACCCGTGAGTGGGTGCCGACCGGCGCGGCGAAGAAGATCACGACGCCGCTCGGCACGCAGATCGCCCGGGTGATGCGGATCACCGTCACGACGTCGCTCCTCGTGACGTGGGCGGGTCTCGCGTGGGCGACCGTCCGGTTCGGCTTCGACGTGCTCTGGGCGATGTGGATCCTCGCCGCGATCCACGCGTACGTGCAGGTGCCGATGCTCTTCCTGTCGGTCCCGTCCTCGCCACGGCGCGCGCTCCGCAGGCAGGCACGTGCCGACCGCCGGGAGGCGCGACGCACCTCCCGCGCACCCGTCGCCTCCGCCGGCGGTGCGGCTCCCACCCCGGCACTCGCCTCCGTCCCGGCGGCGGACGTGGACGCCCCCTCGTTGCCGGCGCCGCCACTCTCGCCGGTGGTGACCCCGTCGTCACCGGTCGGCGTCGTGCCGGAGCCGAGCCGCGCCTCCGGGCCCGCGTTCGGTGAGCGCCTCGACCCGGTCGTGCTGGCGGCGACCGCAGCCCCCGTCGAGGAACCGGTGCAGGCCGAGCGGCCGCAGGCTGCCGGACCGCGTCGGTTCCGGCCGGACATCCAGGGACTCCGTGCGGTCGCGGTGCTCCTGGTGGTGATCTACCACACGGGCGCGCCCGTGCTCACCGGCGGGTACGTCGGGGTGGACGTGTTCTTCGCGATCTCCGGCTTCCTCATCACCGGGCAGCTGCTCCGCGAGGTCGAGCGGACGGGGCGGATCGACTTCGGTTCGTTCTACGCCGGCCGCATCCGTCGCCTGCTGCCCACGGCGCTCCTCGTGATCGCCGTGACCGTCGTCGCCACACGGGTGTTTGACTCGATCCTGCGCGCGTCGAGCGTGGCGTGGGACGGGGTCGCGGCGACGTTCTTCGCGCTGAACTACCGGCTCGCCGCGCAGGGCGTCGACTACCAGGCCGCGGACGGACCGGCCTCGCCGCTCGAGCACTTCTGGTCGCTCGGGGTCGAGGAGCAGTTCTACCTGCTGTGGCCGCTCGTCCTGACGCTGGCGATCGTGCTGTGGAAGCGGCACCGACGCCTGGCGATGGCCGCCGTCGTGACGCTCGTGTTCGGTGCGTCGATGTGGGCGTCCGTGACGATCACCGCGCACGACTCACCGCTGGCGTACTTCTCGATGCAGACCCGCGCCTGGGAACTCGCGGCCGGGGCGTTCCTCGCGCTCGGTGCCCGGTGGCTCGCGAAGCTCCCCGGCGCACTGCAGGTCGCACTGACCTGGCTCGGCATCGGTGCGGTCCTTGCGAGTGCGTTCCTGTACTCCGACGAGACGCCCTTCCCCGGCACGGCGGCGCTCCTGCCCGTGCTCGGGGCCTGCGCCGTGATCGCCGGCGGCGGGGTGTACCGCCGAGGCTCGGTCGAGACGGTCCTGCAGCTGAAGCCGTTCCAGGCGATCGGCAAGGTGTCCTACGGCTGGTACCTCTGGCACTGGCCGATGGTCGTGCTCGTCCCCGTTATGGTGAACCGTGACGTCGGGTGGCTCGAGAAGCTCGAGGTGACGGCCGTCGCGCTGTGGGTCGCGACGATCACCTACCACCTGATCGAGTCGCCGTCGGCGCGGGCGCGGTGGAAGCGGATCCGCTGGGCCGCGATCGGAGCCGGCGCGGCGACCGTGACGACCGTGACCGCGGTGGTCGTGGTGTTCTCGGTGCCGGCGCTCGTCGGCAACGGCGGGACGGTGCAGGCGGCCGCGCTCGACGAGGGCGACTCGAAGGAGATCCAGGCCACGATCCAGTCGGCGCTGACCACCTCGGACGTCCCGGCCAACCTGACACCGAGCCTGACGGCCGCCGCGGACGACCAGCCGGACTCCACGGACAACGGCTGCCACGCCGGCTACCTGCAGATCGAGCAGAAGGCGTGCGTGTACGGCGACCCGGACGGCTCCCGGACCGTGGTGCTCTGGGGGGACTCGCACGCCCAGCAGTGGCTGCCCGCGTTCGACGCCGCCGGCAAGACCGAGGGCTGGCGGGTCGTCGCGTGGACGAAGGCCGCGTGCCCGGTGGCCCAGGACGTCGAGCTGTTCAACTCCTCGCTCAAGCGCACGTACACCGAGTGCCCGGAGTGGCGGGACGCGTCGATGCGGCGCATCCAGGCCCTCGACCCCGACCTCGTGGTGATGGCGCAGTCCGACAACGTCCCCGGCAAGCAGGTGTCGAACACCACGTGGGCCGACGGCACCGCCGAGACCGCCGCGATGGTCCAGGCCGGCGGCCTCCGCACCGTGTACATGCTCGACACACCGGTGCCGGAGGGCGACGCGGTGTCGTGCGTCGCCGAGCACCTCGACACCGTGGAGGAGTGCAACCAGGCGGAGCAGCGCGCCTACGCCGTGTCCGGGCGGCACGAGGACGTCGCGGACACCGTGCGGGCCGCCGGCGTCCCCACCGTCGAGCCGCGGGACTGGTTCTGCACGGACGACGGGTGCCCGGTGGTGGTGCAGGACAAGCTCGTGTACCGCGACCAGACGCACATGTCGACGGCGTACTCGAGGTGGCTCGAGCCGCTGGTGGCGCCGCTGCTCCGCTCGTAGGCGGGTGGCGCGGCGCGGCGCGGCAGTGCCGGGCCGGTGTCGGCGGGATTTCGCGCTCAGCGACACCTCACGCGGCCGTGGGCACGTGAGGTGTCGCTAGCCGCGTGAAGTCGGCGGGCGGCCCGCCGCGGCCGGGCGCCGGTCAGTCGGCGGGGCCGGCGTGCTCGATGCGGGCGCTCGCCGTCGCCATGTGGTCGTCCATCGCGCGCTGCACCGCGAGCACGTCCCCGGCCCGGAGCGCCTCGAGGATCGCACGGTGCTCCTCGTACGCGGCCTCGGTGGCCTGGCGCGTGCGGACCCGACGGCCGACCCACACGCTGAGCATCGAGCGGAGGCTCTGCAGCAGGTCGGCGAGCACGTCGTTCCCGGCGGAACGGGCGAGCAGCACGTGGAACCGGACGTCGGCGTCGATGAACGCGTCCGGGTCGTCCAGCGCCCGGTGCTGCCGGTCGATGTAGGTCTGGAGCTCGTCGAGCTGCGCCGGCGTCGCACGCTGGGCCGCGAGGATCGCCGCCGTGCGTTCCAGCGAGGAGCGGACCTCGAGCAGCTCCCGGGTCCGGTTCGACGCGAGCATGAGCCCCCACGACAGCGTCGTCGGCAGCAGGTCCGAGGTCCCGCCCTGCAGGTAGGTGCCGGAACCCGGGCGGATCTGCACGATGCCGAGGATCTCGAGGGCGGCGAGTGCCTCGCGCACCGCGGACCGCCCGACCCCGAGCCGTTCGGCCAGCACCCGTTCCGAGGGCAGGCGCGACCCGGGCGCCAGGTCGCCGGCGGTCAGCAGGGACACGAGCTGTCGGGCGACCTCGGAGGCAGGGGAGCCGGCCGGCACCGATTCGAGCTCGAGGCGGATGTTGAGCGGGTCGTCCGGGCTGAACGCGGGCATGCAGTGAGCGTACCGGTCGGTCAACCGGTTGCGGTGGAACGGTGGCCGCAGTCACACCGCGTCGAATGGTCAACCGGTTGACAAGTTGCCATCGACCGCGCACACTGGTCCCTGCGCACCGATGCGCCACCTCCGTCCGCGGCGCAGCAGCCGAGCGGAGCACCACCCCACCCGAGCAGGAGTCATCGTGGACATCCCCGCCACACGAGGCATCCCCACCTCGGTCGTCGAGAAGACGGCCATCCGCAAGATCGCGATCCGCATCGTGCCCTTCGTGGCGCTGATGTTCTTCATCAACTTCCTCGACCGCACCGCGATCTCGTTCGCGGCCCCGAACGGCATGGAGGCCGACCTCGGCCTGACCGCCGCCCAGTTCGGGTTCGCCTCGGGCGTGTTCTTCATCGGCTACCTCGTGCTCGAGGTGCCGTCGAACCTGGCACTGCACAAGTTCGGCGCCCGCGTCTGGCTCGCCCGGATCATGATCACCTGGGGCATCGTCTCGCTGCTCTTCACCTGGGTGCAGAACTACCCGCAGCTCGTCGGCCTGCGCTTCCTGCTCGGCATCGCCGAGGCCGGCTTCTTCCCCGGCGCGATCCTGTTCCTGTCCACCTGGGTCCCGGCGCGGCACCGCGGCAAGATGCTCGCGCTCTTCTACCTGGCGCAGCCGCTCACCAGCGTCATCGGTTCGCCGCTCGCCGGCTGGCTGATGACCCACGAGGGGCTGCTCGGCGGCCTCGCGGGATGGCGCTTCATGTTCCTCTGCGTGTCGATCCCGGCGATCGTCGTCGGCATCCTGTGCCTCTTCGTGCTGAAGGACAAGCCGTCGCAGGCGAAGTGGCTCGACGAGGACGAGAAGCTGTGGCTCGAGGGCGCCCTCGCCACGGAGAACCGCCAGAAGGAGGGCGCCTCGCACGGCAAGGGCGGGCTCCGCGCAGCGTTCGGCTCCGGCCGTGTCTGGATGCTGGCGGCCGTCTACTTCGGCTTCATCTACGGCCTGTACGCCCTGAGCTTCTTCCTGCCGACGATCATCGACGGCTTCCAGGAGCAGTTCGGCACCACGTTCGACCTGTTCCAGAAGGGCCTCATCACGGCGATCCCGTACGTCCCCGCGGCCGTCGTCCTCTACTTCTGGTCGCGTGACGCCTTCCGCCGAGGCGTGCGGGTGTGGCACATCGCGGTCCCCGCCCTCGTCGGTGGCCTGAGCATCCCGGTGGCCCTCTACATGAACAGCCCGGCCGCCACGGTCGCCGTCATCGCGATCACCGCGTGCTCGATCTTCGCCGCCCTGCCGAACTTCTGGACCGTCCCGACGCAGTTCCTCACCGGCGCCGCAGCGGCCGCCGGCGTCGCGCTCATCAACACCATCGGCAACCTCGGCGGGTTCGCCGCGCCGTACATCACCGGTGCCGTCAGCGAGTGGACCGGTGGCTACCAGGTGCCGATGTTCATCGTCGGGTTCTTCATGGTGCTGTCGAGCGTCCTCATGTTCGTCCTCGGCCGGAACGCGAAGCGGATCGAACCGCGGGGAACCGACGAACCGCGGGGAACCGACGAACCGCGGGGAACCGACGCAGCGGCGCCGTCGACGGCCACGACCCAGGAGTCCCGCGCATGACCCGGCTGTTCAACGACCCGGCGGACTTCGCGGACGAGATGGTGGACGGCTTCGTCGCCGCGAACCGGTCCCGGGTGCGCAGGGTGCACGGCGGGGTCGCCCGCTCGACGACCAGCCCCGAGGGGACCGTCGCGCTCGTCGTCGGGGGCGGCTCCGGGCACTACCCGGCCTTCGGTGGACTCGTCGGCCACGGCCTCGCGGCCGGCGCGGCGATGGGGAACCTGTTCGCCAGCCCGAGCGCGCAGCAGGTCACGGCGGTCGCGAAGGCGTCGCACCACGGCGGGGGAGTGCTGCTCTCCTACGGCAACTACGCCGGCGACGTCCTCAACTTCGACGCAGCCGCACGAGCGCTCGCCGAGGCGGGGATCGACGTCCGCACGGTCCGTGTGACCGACGACGTCGCGAGTGCCCCGAGCACCCGGGCCCACGAGCGCCGCGGGATCGCCGGCGACCTCTGCGTCTTCAAGGTCGCCGGTGCCGCCGCCGAGCGGGGCGACGACCTCGACACCGTCACGGCGATCGCCGAGCGCGCCAACGACCGCACGCGGTCCTTCGGTGTCGCGTTCTCCGGCTGCTCGCTCCCGGGCGCCGAGGAGCCGCTCTTCACCGTCCCCGAGGGCCGCATGGCGATCGGCATGGGCATCCACGGCGAACGCGGCATCGACGAGTCCGACGTCCCCACGGCGTCGGGTCTCGCCGACCTGCTCGTCGACAAGCTGCTCACCGAGCTGCCGGACGGCGTCACGGCCGACGGCCAGAGAGCGGTCCCGATCCTGAACGGCCTCGGCAGCGTCAAGTACGAGGAGCTCTTCGTCGTCTTCGGCGCCGTGCAGCGCCGACTCGTCGAGGCGGGCGTCGAGATCGTCGAGCCGGAGGTCGGCGAGCTCGTCACGAGCTTCGACATGGCCGGCGTCTCGCTGACCCTGTTCTGGCTGGACGACGAGCTCGAGCGGCTCTGGGCCGCCCCGGCTGACAGCCCCGCCTACCGCAAGGGCGGCGCCGTGCCGCAGGAGCCCGTCCCCGTCGACGTCCTCGAAGCCGGCGCGGTCGTCCCCGTGACCGTCGGCACGGACGAGTCCCGGATCGCCGCCGGCCGCATCGCGGCAGCCATCGCCGCCGTCCGGACGACGATCGACGACCACGCGGACGAACTCGGCCGCATCGACGCGGTGGCCGGCGACGGCGACCACGGCATCGGCATGCAGCGCGGATCGACCGCCGCCGACGCGGCCGCCCAGGATGCAGCAGCCCGCGGCGCAGGTGCGGGCAGCGTCCTCGCGATCGCCGGCGACGCCTGGTCCGACAAGGCCGGTGGCACGTCCGGTGCGATCTGGGGCGCGGCCCTGGAGGCACTGGGTCGCGTCGTCGGGGACACCGCGCGCCCGTCGGCCGCCACCGTCGCGGAGGCCGTCCACGCGGCTGCCGAGGCCGTCCTCGCCTTCGGGGCCGTCCCGGGTGACAAGACCATGGTCGACGCGCTCGTCCCGTTCGACGAGGTGCTCGCCGCCCGCGTCACCGCCGGCGACGACCTCGTCACCGCCTGGTCCTCCGCGTCCGCGGCCGCGACCGCAGCGGCGGACGCCACCGCCGGCCTCCTGCCGCGGATGGGGCGCGCCCGCACCCACGGCGAGGACGCGGTCGGCACCCCGGACGCCGGCGCGATCTCGTTCGCGCTCATCACCGCGGCGGTCCTGTCCACGATCGCCGTCCCCGCCTGACCCACGTACACCCAGAGAGGCACACCCGCATGAGCGAGCAGCAGTTCCGCATCGTCGTCGGCTCCGACGACGCCGGCTTCGACTACAAGGAGGTCATCAAGGCCGACCTGGCGAAGGACCCCCGTGTGGTCAGTGTCACCGACGTGGGTGTCGACGCGGACGGGCACACCGCGTACCCGCACGTCGCGGTCGACGCTGCCCGACTCGTCGCGAACGGCGAAGCGGACCGGGCCATCCTGATCTGCGGGACCGGCCTCGGCGTGGCGATCGCCGCGAACAAGGTGCCGGGCATCCGGGCCGTCACCGCGCACGACTCGTTCAGCGTCGAGCGCTCGATCCTGTCGAACGACGCCCAGGTCCTCTGCATGGGCCAGCGGGTCGTCGGCGTCGAGGTCGCTCGACGGATGGCGAAGGAGTGGCTCGGCTACACCTTCGACCCGTCCAGCGCGTCCGCCGAGAAGGTCGCCGCGATCTGCTCCTACGACGGCTCCGCTCCGGTCGGGACCGACGCCTGATGCCCGTCCCCGCGGCAGCCGCCCCGCTCACGATCGGGGTGTCGCTGAAGATGTACTTCTCCCACGCCCGGACGCTCGAGTGGACGGCTGCCGTGGCCGAGATCGCCCGGACGCACCCCGCGGTGCGGTCCGGCGTCGTCGAGCTCGTCGTGATCCCGACGTTCCCCGCGCTCGCACCCGCGCGGGACGTGATCGGGGACGCCCCCGTGACGCTCGGCGCGCAGGACCTGGCCTGGGCGGACAGTGGCGCCTTCACGGGGGAGGTGTCCGGTGCGGAGCTGCGCGAGATCGGCGTCGACCTCGTCGAGATCGCCCACGCGGAGCGGCGCTCCCTGTTCCACGAGACGGACGAGGAGATCGCGGGGAAGGTGCACGCCGCCTTCCGCAACCACCTGCGTCCGCTGATCTGCGTCGGCGAGGTGCACCGCGCCTCCAGTGCGGACGCGGTGGCGGACGTGACCGCGCAGCTCGACCGGTTCCTGGCGACCGCGACCGCGGACGGCCTCGCCGGACCGGTCGTCGCGGCCTACGAACCCGTGTGGGCGATCGGTGCCCCGGCGCCCGCGCCCGACGAGCACATCGTCGAGGTCCTCGCCGGGATCGAGGAGCACCTCGCCTCCCGGCCGGAGCTCGCCGGGTCCGTCGCGATCTACGGCGGCAGCGCCGGACCGGGCCTGCTCACCCGCGGCGCCGGGCGCATCGGCGGACTGTTCCTCGGTCGCTTCGCGCACGACCCCGAGGCGATCCGCACGATCCTCGACGAAGCCGAAGCCCTGCAGCAGACGGGAACGACCGCATGACCTCCCTGCTCGGCCTCTCCACCTACGCCTACTTCTGGCGCATGTCCGACCGCGTGCCGGAACCGATGTCGCTCGACGACGCGATGCGGGACGCGGCGTCCCACGAGGGTGTCGACCTCTTCCAGATCTGCGACCACCTGCCGCTCGACACCGCCTCGGACGAACGACTGGCCGCGGTCCGGGCACTGGCCGACGAGCTCGGGCTGACGCTCGAGGTCGGCACCCGCGGCACGCACCCGGACCACCTCGCCCGGTACCTGCACGTCGCGCAGCAGCTCGGCGCGGCGCTCGTCCGGAGCATGTGGACGAGCGGCGACGACCAGCCCGATCCGACGGAGGCCGAACGCCGACTGCGTCAGGCGCTCCCGGCGTACGAGGCAGCCGGGGTGACCCTCGCACTGGAGACGTACGAGGTGGTCGCCACCGCAGACCTCGTCGCCGTCGTCGAGACGATCGCGAGCCCGCAGCTCGGCATCTGCCTCGATCCGGCGAACACCGTCGCCCGGCTCGAGCACCCCACGGAGGTCGTCGCGGCAGCGGCCCCGTACACGCGCAACTGGCACGTCAAGGACTCCGGGTTCACCCGCTCACCGGGCTGGGTCGGGTTCCAGTACACCGGCGTCCCGACCGGTACCGGTGTCCTCGACTACGACGCCGTCCGTGCCGCGATCGACCCGCACGCACGGGGGATCAACCGCGTGATCGAGTTCTGGCTGCCCTGGCAGGACGCGTCGGTCGTGAACACGGGCGACCCCGCACAGACCACCACCCGCGTCGAGGCGGCGTGGACCGAGCACACCATCGAGTACATCAGGAGCAAGGAATCATGACCGACACCGCCACCACCACCCACACCGTCGCGGCCGGATCCGGCACGGCCGACGTCACCGTCGCCGTGATCGGTGCCGGCGGCAAGATGGGCACCCGCGTCTCGAACAACTTCGCGAAGAGCGAGTACACGACGCTGTACAGCGAGGCGTCGCCCGCGGGCCAGGAGCGCATCCAGGCGCTCGGCCGGTCGCTCACCGACAGCGTGGACGCGGCGAAGGCCGCCGACGTCGTCGTGCTCGCCGTGCCGGACGTCCTGCTCGGCAGCATCTCCGAGCAGCTCGTCCCCGTCATGAAGCCCGGCGCCACGATCCTGACCCTCGACCCGGCCGCCGCCTACGCCGGCCTGCTGTTCTCGCGGGAGGACATCCACTACGCCGTCGCACACCCCTGCCACCCCTCGGTCTTCCTCGAGCGCACCACGAAGGAGGAGTGGGACGACACCTTCGGCGGCATCGCGGCACCGCAGGAGGTCATCGCCGCGTTCGACGCCTCGGAGTCGCTCGGTGACGCCGACGACAGCGCGAAGGCCGTCGCCGAAGGCGTCATCACGACGATGTACGCCCCCGTCATCCAGGTGCACTGGGTCACCGTGAAGCAGCTCGCCGTCCTCGAGCCGACGCTCGTCGAGACCATTGCCTGCATGATCGGCGACTTCCTCAACGACGCCCTCGAGGAGACGGTCACCGGTGTCGGTGTGCCCCGTGAGGCCGCCCGCGCCATGCTCTACGGCCACACCTGGATCGCGCTGACGAACGGGCTGCGCGGCTCGAACCCGTTCTCGGACGCCTGCCACATCGCGATGGGCTACGGGCGCGAGAAGCTCATCAAGGAGGACTGGAAGCAGGTCTTCGACGACAGCGAGCTCGACAGCGTCATCGCGAAGATGCTCAAGATCGATGCCGTCAAGCGCTGATCCACACCGGACCGGAACGCCCCGCCGACCCCCTTCCGGCGGGGCGTTCCCCGTTCCCTCAGGCTCCGGCTCGCCCGATCATCGTCCTGAGTGCCGCAGCACCCCGCTCAGCGTCGGCGACCGTCACGACCCGGGCGCCGCCCCCGCGCAACCGCACGACGATCCCCGGCCCCGTGCGCGTCACGTAGGCGATGCCGCGTCCGGAGATGCGGTAGCCCCACCCGCCCCACTGCCCGGGGGAGACCTGCTCCCACCCGCACGAGTCGATGCGTTCCAGCGGCACCCGCATGATCGGGATGCGCGTACCCGTGGACGTCACCCGCAGCCCGCGTCGGTCCACCGTCACCTCGACGCGGGCGAGCACGAGCGAGGCGAGCCCCGCGACGAGCATGACCGCACCGGCGAACACCGCCGCCGGGACGCTGGCCGATGCGGTCAGCACCGCGACGACGACGCCGAGCACGATCGCCCCGATGCCCGACACGAGGAACCACGCGCTGCCGACGCGCGACCGCCATGCCACCCGTGCGTCCGGCGCGACGTCCAGCGTCGGGGGGTCGCGGACGGGCACGGGAGCAGCGGACCGCCAGAGCGGTGGGACCGAGATCGCCGCACTGACGGCGCCGAGGGCGAGGAACACCAGCGTCCACCACTGCTCGAACCGTGCGCTGCCGGTGAGCGCCGTGACGGCCGTCTCGATCCACGCGGCAGCGAGCACCGGTCCGAGCAGCGCGGCGACGAGCACGAGCAGCGCGCCGGTGCGGCGGTCGCGGCGGCCGAGGGCCAGGACGGTCGCGACGGTCGACGCCGCGGCGACCGCCAGCGCGATCCAGAAGAACGGCCACGGGGACCCGAATCCGTCGGCACTGCCGTCCGCGCCGAAGTGCGTCCCGATCCGCGCCGGCAGCCGGGGTGCCAGCACCGCACCGGTCACCGCCAGCGTCACCAGTGCCACCGCACTCGGCGTCACCACCGCCAGTCGCGTGCCGATCGTCGTCCGTCCCGTCGTCATCGTGCCCCCTTGAGCATCGTGATCAGTTCGTCGAGCGGCACCCCCAGGGCGTCGGCCTGGTCGCGGAGTTCCCCGACGAGGTCGCGCAGCCGGTCGAACGTCGCGTTCCCGGAGCGGAGCACCGTCGCCCCGCGCCCGCGGCGGAGCTCGATGAGTCCGTCCTCCTGCAACCGCGCGTACGCGCGGAGCACCGTGTGCATGTTGACGTCGATCGCGGCCGCGAGGTCGCGAGCGGACGGCAGGCGGTCGCCTGCGGCGAGGTCGCCGCGTGCGATCGCGACACGCACCTGCGTCGTGACCTGATCGGCGAGCGATGCGCGCGCCGACGGGTCCACCGTGATCAACATGTTCGCATTGTATGCGAACAATCCAACGTAGTCAGCATCGGTCGGGAGGAGCGGGCCGACGCCGACCCGCGCCTCCGGTCCGACGGCTGGTCACCGCGGGCGACCCCTGTCCGAGGGACATCCGGATGACGCGGATAGCGGCCTTCCTGGGTCCCCCGTCCGTCCCCGGCATCCGATCCGCGCGTACCGTCGCGGGCTAGCAACAAGTCCATCTCGTGTCCAGTGAGTGCGCGAAACGGCTGAACGCACATGCCGCGCTACGCCGTGATGAGGTTTCAGGGAGCCCAACATGACGAAGTACGAGTCTGACCGCGCCGTACAGCCGGCGCACATCACCACCTACCGGCACCTCCGCAAGGCCGCCCGCCGCGGGTGGGAGGTCGCCGAGACCGAGGCCCGCCCCACCCTCGACGACCTGAGCTGGTCGCGCGCCACCGGTGGACGGAGCCGCAGGTGACGTCGGCGAGGGCGAGCGACGGACGACGGTCGGTCCAGGAGGTCGTCCGGACCGTCACGGACCCCGAGGAAGCAGCAGCGCTCGTCAGCGACGTGCACAACGCCCGCGCCGTCCACTTCCCCGACCGCGACGGGTTCCGGCTGCGCTACCGCGTGATGACGGACGGCCGGGTCAGCCTCCGGACGGCCTCGACGACCTCGCGCTTCACGGGCGTCCTGCAGCCGGAGCGCCAGTACGTGCTGAGCTGGACCGTCGAGGGCGGCAGCGTGATCGACCCCGACCGGCCGGACGCCGTCACGATGCACCCGGCGGTGCCGATCGCGTACCCGAGCGGTCGCGAGTTCGCGATCGAGGGCGCCGCGGGGACGCACCACTTCGTGCACTTCAGCGCGGACTTCCTCGAGGCGGTCGCGACGATGGACAGCGACGCCGCACCGCGACCGCTCAACCTGCCGATCAGCGTCGAGCCCGACCGACTCGGGCAGCTCCAGACCGTCGTCCGGTCGGTCGCGCCGGCGCTCTTCGACCGGTCGACCGTGGGCGAGGCGCGCGACGCCCTCGACCTCATGCTGGCCGAGGCCGTGCTCGCCGCGTTCGAACCGATGCCCGACGGCCACGTCGCCGGACCGCACGCCAACACGCTCCAGCGGGCGAAGACCTTCATGCACGCCAGGTTCGACCGGGTGCTCACCGTGCCGGAGATCGCCGAGGCCGCCGACGTCAGCGTCCGGACCCTCCAAGAGGCCTTCCAGAAACACGAGGGCGTCACCCCCATGGCGTTCCTCCGTGAGATCCGGCTCGAGAAGGCCCGGCTCGGTCTGCAACTCGCGGACCCCGACGTGTCGTCGGTCGCGGCGGTCGCGCTGTCGTGCGGGTTCCGGCACATGGGCAGGTTCTCCGGGGCGTACCACGAGGAGTTCGGGGAGTACCCGGCGGAGACCCTCCGCCTCCGCGGCCGCACCGTGGCGCGCTGAGTCGATCCGTGGACGATCCGGAGCGCGTCCATGGGGGAGCACGGCTAGCGTCGACGGCATGCACCCCGACACCCGCACCGGACCGACGTCCGGCCCGCACGCCCGCGTCCTGCGTCGCGACGTCGTCCGGGTGCGCGGCGACGGACACCCCGTCCTCGTGCTGCACGGCACGCCCGGCGGGGTCGACACGGCCGACGTCATGGCGCGCTTCCTGCCCTCGGACGGGTTCCGCGTCGTCACGGTCTCGCGGCCCGGGTACCTCGGCACGCCGGTCCGGCACGGACGCAGCAGTCTCGACGACGACGCCGACCGCGCCGTCGCACTGCTCGACCGGCTCGGGATCGACCGCACCGGGGTGTTCGCGTGGTCGGGTGGCGGGCCGAGCGCCTACCGGCTCGCCGTCCGGTACCCCGACCGGGTCTCGTCGCTCGTCGTCGCGGCCGGTCTGTCGGCGCGGTGGACGCCACCGCGGACGACCCCGGCCGAGTGGTTCGTCACGCAGACCCGCGCCGGAGCAGCGGTCTCGGCGCTCGCCGCCCGGATCGCTCCGCGGACCGTCGTCCGGTCTGCCGTCGCCGGGGTGAGCACGCTCCGCGGCGACGCGCTCGACGCCCACGTCCGGGACGTCATGGCAGACCACTGGCGACGACGGTTCGTGCTCGACCTCGCCGCCACCGGGAACAGCTCCGGAGCACACCGAGACGGCTGGCGGAACGACGTGGCGAACCTCGGCGCGATCACCTCGCTCGACCTCGGGGCCGTCCGCGCCCCCACCCTGCTCGTGCACGGGGACGCGGACACGGACGTCATGCCGGAGCACAGCGAGCGGGCACTGCGCGAGGTCCCGGGAGCCGAGCTCCTGCGGCTGCCCGGAGGGACGCACTTCGCCGTGTGGGACCACCACGACGCCCGGACCGTGCAGGAGCGCGTGCGCAGGCACCTCCGGCGCTGACCACCCCATCGGCATCCGCTGTCGGGGGACAGCTCGGGGGACAGCCGCCGGACACGAGCGTCCGCGACGTCGGCTCAGGTGGACCGCATCGCCGACGGACCGGGAGGCGCGGATCGCCGCCGTCATGCGGCCCCAGGCCGTCTGACGGCCGGTCGGGCAGCTCGGTTCCACGTCCGAGCAGCCCGGACGGGGAGCGGATCCCTGTGACGACCCGCAGGAACACGCCGGAACCGCCCAGCAACGGCCTCCGTCGTGACCAATACGTTACTTTCCGGGTCGGCCCCAGCGGACGACCCGGGCCGCCTCTCCCGAGGTCGCGACGGAAGGAACCATGGGACGACACGCACTGCCCGCAGCAGCCGACAGCCAGCACGCCGAGGCGCTGCCCGCACCCACTCGTCCCGGCCCGGACGCCGCCGTCCGTCGTCCCCGAGGGCGCCGATCGGCACTCGGTCCCGCCGCCGCCCGCGCCACGTTCGTGGAACCGACGAAGCAGCGCCGCGTCGTCGCGATGCGCCCCGTACCCGTGCCGGTGGTCGCCGCCGGATCCGCCGTGCTGACCCGGACCGCGTCGCTCCGAGCGGAGCGCGCGCTCGACCCACGGCACGTCCGTCGCGCCGTCAACGCCAAGCGCGCAGCGGTCCTGCTCGCGCCCGCACTCGCCCTGACCTCGAGCCTGACCCTGGCCGTCCCGGCGAACGCCGCGACCCCGTCCACCGCGGCGCACACCGGGACGACCACCTCGCAGCCCGCGCTCGCCGGTGTCGCGGCCGACGAGCTGCAGACCTACACCGTCGCCCACGACGTCGAGGTCCCCGTCACCGCGATGGACGGTGTCACCACGACGACGACCGTCGTGTCGTACCCGACCGTCGTGACCCGCTTCGGCGTCACCACCGAGCAGGCCGAGTCGGCGATCTCGGCAGCGCTCTCCGCGGGCGGCGACCGGGCGACCATCCTCGCGACTGCCCTGCAGTACATGGGGGACCCGTACGTGGAGGGCGGCGCCTCGCACTCCGGTATCGACTGCTCGGGTCTGACGATGGTGGCGTACGCCGCCGTCGGGATCCCGCTCGTGCACTACGTGCCGACGCAGGACGCCGCCGCGACGACCATCCCGGAGTCCGAGGCGAAGCCGGGCGACCTCGTCGTGTACGACAACGAGGACCACGTCGGCATCTTCCTCGGCGACGGACTCGTGCTCCAGGCGCCGCACCCCGGCGAGGTCGTCGACATCGTGCCGATGTACGCGGCCGCCCACCACTTCGCGCGGTTGCTGCCCGCCGGGAGCTGACGCGCTCGCCGCCACCCGCGAGCTGACGTGCTCGCTGCCCGTGAGCTGATCTGCTCGAGGACCGCAGCGTGCGTCCTGCAGGCGAGCCGCGCCTCCCGTAAACTGGCGTGATGGCCTCCGACACCCGCACCCCCTTCGAAGAGCAGCGCTCTGCTCGACCGCAGGTGCGTCCGCGCACCGAGGGCTGGACGCAGGCCACCGGGTCCGACGGCCGGCCGCTGCTGCAGTTCGCGTCCCCGAAGCGGGGCAAGCCGCCCGTGCACCTCGCCGACATGACCGTCGCCGAGCGTGAAGCGAAGGTCGTCGAGCTGGGGCTGCCGAAGTTCCGCGCCAAGCAGCTCGCGACCCACTACTTCACCCACTACACCTCCGACCCGGCGCAGATGACCGACCTGCCGGCCGCCCAACGCGAGGAACTCGTGGCGGGCATGCTCCCGCCCCTCCTCACCGAGACCCGTCGTCTCGCGACGGACAAGGGCGACACGATCAAGTTCCTCTGGAAGCTCCACGACGGTGCCCTGGTCGAGTCGGTGCTCATGCGGTACCCGGGGCGCATCACGCTCTGCGTCTCGTCCCAGGCCGGCTGCGGCATGAACTGCCCGTTCTGCGCGACCGGGCAGGCCGGTCTCACCCGGAACATGTCCACGGCCGAGATCATCGAGCAGATCGTCCGCGCGAACGCCGCCATCGCCGCGGGGGAGCTCGGCGGTGATCCCCGCAAGGGCGGGAAGGACCGCGTCGACGCCGAGCGCGTGACGAACATCGTGTTCATGGGCATGGGGGAGCCGCTCGCGAACTACAAGCGCGTGATGGACGCCGTCCGGATCATGGTCGCGCCGCAACCGAACGGTCTCGGCATGAGCGCCCGCGGCATCACGGTGTCCACGGTGGGCCTCGTCCCCGCGATCAACAAGCTCGCCGACGAGGACATCCCCGTCACGTTCGCGCTGTCCCTGCACGCGCCCGACGACGAACTCCGCGACGAGCTCATCCCGGTGAACTCGCGGTGGAAGGCCGACGAGGCGATCGACGCCGCCCACAACTACTTCGTCAAGACCGGCCGACGCGTCTCGATCGAGTACGCGCTCATCAAGGACATGAACGACCACGCGTGGCGTGCCGACCTGCTCGCCGAGAAGCTGAACAAGCGCGGCAAGGGCTGGGTGCACGTGAACCCCATCCCGCTCAACCCGACGCCGGGCTCGGTGTGGACCTCGTCGGAGGTCCACGTGCAGGACGAGTTCGTCCGCCGACTCAACGCCGCCGGCATCCCGACGACCCTCCGCGACACCCGCGGCAAGGAGATCGACGGGGCGTGCGGGCAGTTGGCTGCGGCCGAGTAGGTCCGGGGTCCGGGGTTCGGTTCGTTCGGGAGGCACGGTGCGGGTTCGCACCGTGCCTTCCGTCGTTCCCGGTGCGGGTCCTCCCCCGCCCGCACCCCGCGTGGTCCGCCGGCGGTCGCGCCCATCGTGCGAGGTTCCGCGCACGGTGGGGCGCCCTCCGGGTCGCACACCGGTCGGAACCTCGCACGATGCCCGTGTTCCCGGGCCTCGCCGAGCCGACACGCCCGGGATGTGAGCCGGGTTGGTGCTGCCGTCCACCTCTGCGTAAAGTAATCACTCGTTGCCGCTGAGGCGGAGAACGGAACGGCCGGAACGGTCGCCTCCGAGTCTCGCCCGGGCAACCAACCAGCCTCTCAGACGATGTCCGCTGCACTGCGGTCGGAGTGGGGAGTGCGTCTGGTCCTTGAGAACTCAACAGCGTGCACATTGTCAATGCCAATTTATTGACCCCGTTGCCTTCACTTGTGGAGGTACGGAGACAATTCCTTTTGGATGGACAGAATTGTCAGTAGACAGTTCTTTTTGTCAGTTTCAACTCGCTGGCACTTTCGGGTGTTGGTTGTAATTTTTTTACGGAGAGTTTGATCCTGGCTCAGGACGAACGCTGGCGGCGTGCTTAACA
>NZ_JAUZED010000061.1 GCF_030705415.1 Curtobacterium sp. A7_M15
GGTGCGGGTCGGACCCGCACCGCGCCTCCCGTCCGTGGCGCTACAGCGACGTGGTCGCGTCAGTGCGTCACCAGGCGTAGTCCTCGGGTGAGGTCTCGTGCCCCGGGAAGATCTCGTCGAGCCGGTCGAGCGCACGCTGGTCGAGGCGGATGTCGACGGCGCGGACGGCCGACTCCCACTGCTCCATCGTGCGCGGGCCGGTGATCGGCGCCGTGACCCCGGGCTGGTGCAGGAGCCACGCGAGAGCGAGCTCGCCCGGGGTGTGCCCGAGCTCCTTCGCGAAGGACTCGTAGGCGGTGAGCTGGTCGCGGTGTCCCTCGACGTACTCGGCGCTGCGGCCCGAGAGACGACGGGAGCCGTTCTCGGTCTTCTCGATGACGCCTCCGAGCAGGCCGCCCTGCAGCGGGGACCAGGGGATCACGCCGAGGCCGTACTCGCGAGCGGCGGGGAGGACCTCGCGCTCGATGTCACGCACGACGAGGTTGTAGATCGACTGCTCGCTGACGAGGCCGAGGGTGTTGCGGCGGGCGGCGGCCTCCTGAGCCTGGGCGATGTGCCAGCCGGCGAAGTTCGACGAGCCGACGTAGAGCACCTTGCCCTGCTGCACGGCGACGTCGATCGCCTGCCAGATCTCGTCCCACGGGGTCGCGCGGTCGACGTGGTGGAACTGGTAGAGGTCGATGTGGTCGGTCTGCAGGCGTCGCAGGCTCGCGTCGAGGGCCTGGCGGATGTTGTACGCGCTGAGCTTCCCGCCGTTCGGCCAGTCGATCATGTCGCCGTAGACCTTCGTCGCGAGGACGGTCTTCTCGCGCCGGCCCCCGCCCTTCGCGAACCAACGGCCGATGATCTCCTCGGTGGCGCCCTTGCCCACCGAGCCGCCGTAGCCGTTGGCGGTGTCGAAGAAGTTGACGCCGAGCTCGTGTGCTCGGTCCATGATGGCGTGCGAGTCGTCCTCGCTGGTCTCCGGGCCGAAGTTCATCGTCCCGAGCACTGCCCGTGAGACCGACAACCCTGTGCGGCCGAGGTGTGTGTAGTCCATGGTGCAGGTCTACGCGGTCGTGGTGCTCGCAGGCAGGCCCTGTGAGTACCGCCCTCGTCGTCGGCGCTGCATGCCGTTACGGGCATGAGCCGGTCGGGCAGGGGAGTAGCGTGCCGTCTCGTGAACAGCCCAGCACTCCGTGGCAGCCGGATCCTCGGGTTCGGCCACCACCAGCCCGCACGCGTCCTGACGAACGACGAACTCTCGACCATGGTCGACACGAACGACGAGTGGATCCGCACGAGGACCGGGATCGAGACCCGGCACATCGCCGGACCCTCGGACACCGTGACCTCGATGGCGATCGAGGCGGCGCGGAACGCCCTCGCCGACGCCGGCGTCGCGGCGTCCGACGTCGGGCTGGTCATCGTCGCGTCCACCACCCACCGCGACCGAGCGCCCTACACCGCCGGTCGCGTGGCCGCGGCTCTCGGTCTCTCGCCCGCCGCTGCACCCATCGACATCAACACCGCCTGCAGCGGGTTCGAGTACGGAGTCGCGCTGGCCGACCAGGCCATCCGCGTCGGGTCGACGGACATCGCGGTCGTCGTCGGCTCGGAGGTGCTCTCCGGCATCGTCGACTGGACCGACCGGTCCACGTGCGTGCTCGTCGGGGACGGTGCCGGCGCAGCCGTGCTCGGCGTGTCCGACGAGGCGCAGATCGGCCCGGTGTCCTGGGGGAGCGTGCCGCACCTCGAGGAGGCGGTGCTCGTCTCCGGTGACCCCGAGCGCTTCACCCAGGAGGGTCGCTCCATCTACCGCTGGGCCATCACCGAGGCCGCCGACCATGCCCGGGCAGCCGTCGCCGCCGCCGGGCTCACCTTGGACGACATCGGCGTGTTCGCGTTCCACCAGGCGAACCTGCGGATCATCGAGCCGCTCGTGCAGGCACTCGGCGGCGAGTCGAAGTTCGTGGTGCGGGACGTCGTGGAGTCGGGGAACACGTCGGCGGCGAGCGTGCCGCTCGGGTTGTCGAAGGCGTGGGCACGGGGTGACCTGCCCGAGGGAGTGCCGGCGCTGCTCTTCGGGTTCGGGGGCGGGTTCGCGCACGCCGGGCAGGTGGTGACGACGCCGGTGCGGAGGCGCTGAGCCGCTGGTCGAGGAGGACAGGAGGCGCGGTGCCGGGTGGCGCCGCGCCTCCTGCTTCGTGGTGGGTTGCGTCCGGTCCTCGGATGGTGCGGGGGTCGGCGGCGCGGGGGCCGGCGGTGCGGGGGTCCGCGGCGCGGCGGTCGGCGGACGGTGACGCTGCGGTCGGCGGCGTGGCCGTCGGCGGGACGGTTCCGTCCCGTCAGCGGTCGGCGGACGGGTTCGGCCGCTCGTCAGTCGTGGGTGCGGTCCGGGGTGTCGGCCCAGAGGTCCTCGCGGCCCTTGCGGCGCCCGATCGCCCGGTGTTCCTTCGGCGCTCTGGCCTGCTTCTGCTCCTTGGGTGCCTTGGATGCCTTGGATGCCTTCGGCTCCTTGGGGTCCTTCGTCGGCTTCGGTTCCAGCACGATGGGGAACTGCGCCGGGGGCAACCCGAACCCCGTCCGCGAAGCCTGGATCACCTTGCGTCCGAGCGCGTGGTTCCCGAGTCCACCGACCGCCGCACCGATCCCGAACGGGAGGGCTCGGCCGACGATCGTCGTACCCTGCCGTGCGGCGAACCGCTTGATGAACTGGTCGCGCACCTGCCCGCCGATCCCGTTCACGACCTGCTTCGGGAGCGACGAGGTCACCATCTCGCCCCAGAACGCCGTGCGGACCTGCCCGCCGGCGATCTGGCCGGCGAGCTGGTTGATGAGCTGGGTGCCCGGCGAGCCGAGGATCATCGCCATCACGAGCATCCGCGCGCGCTCGGGGTCGTCGAGTGCGATGCCGTGCACCTCGGTCACGGACTGCGCGAACAGGGCCGTGGTCTCGAGGAAACCGACGGTCTCGGCGCCGCTCAGCCCGAGGGCCGCCGCCATGCCCACGCCCGGGATCACCGCACTCGCGCCGACCGCCGCACCACCCGTGGTCACCGCCGCGAGGTACTGCCGTTCGAGGATCTGGATGATCTCGGCCGGGGACGAATCGGGGTGTCGACGGCGGAGTCCCCGCACGTGGGCGACGACCGCCGGGCGCTGGACACTGAGCACACGGTCGAGCATCTTCACCCAACCTGCTGGAGGGGGCTGCTCGGGGGTACGCGCGTTCGGGTCGCTGGGGATGGGACCCACAGGCGCCTCCGGCAAGGGAACGATCGCCTGGTCCTTCTGCTCTCGGGCCATGGACACGACGGTACGCCGGACGCATGGGAGGCTCGCTGGGTGAACTCTGCAGACGCACTCGATTCCGCACGGCGCGGCGCCGGCTTCCTCACTCCGGACGAGGTCGCGGCACTGGCGCCGGACGTACTCGTCCTCGACCCCGCGTCCGTCCTGGTCGGACGGTCGGTGACCATCGAGCGTGGAGTCGTGCTGTACCCCGGCACTGTTCTCGAGGCCAGGAGAGCCGGGTCGCTCGTCGTCCGGGCTGGGGCGCGGTTGGGGCCGGGGCCCGTCGCCGTCATCGCGGACGGGTCGCGCGTCGAGATCGGGCGGGCGGAGCTCGGGCCGGGGCCCGTCACCGTCGTCGCGATCGATGTGGTGTCACCGGGCACCGTGCAGGACTCGCCCGGTGCCGCGAGTGCGGACGTGGTCGTCGGCGACGGCGCTCGGCTGTCGGGTGGCTGTGTCGTCGAGGGACCGGCGGCGATCGGCGACGGCGCACAGGTCATCGGGACGGTTTCGGTCCGCGACGTCGTCCTCGGAGCCGGGGCGGACCGCCACCACCCGGACCCGGATCGTCGCGGTGCGGTCGTGAAGGGCACCGGGCGGATCCACGGCGTCCGACTCGGAGCCGGCGACGTGGTCGTCGGGCGGACCGCGGTCTCGGCGGTCGAGCGCCAACGTGACCACCACCCGGAGGCGCCGAGGTTCACCGACACGTGATCCCCGCCCGCCGGAGCTTCGCGCGGATGCGCTCGGGGTCCATCAGGTCGGCCCAGGTCAACCGGACGACGGCGCGGACCTCGGGGAAGGATCGCACGAAGTCCTCGCGCTGCTTCTCCTGCCAGTGCGCTTCGGCGGTGGAACGCCCGCCGAGCATCGCCGGGTCCTCGTACTTGCCGCGGCCGTCCACCTCGACCACCACGCCGGCGTCGGGGAACCAGAAGTCGACGACCGCCGTGCGCTCTCCGGGACGGTGGAACGCGTGTTGCTGGACCGGCTGCGGCACGCCGAGCTGCCGGAACCGGACCCGGCAGACGGATTCTGCTGGCGACCCCGACAGCGAGGACGCCATCTCGATCGCGACCGCCGCCTTGTCGCGACCCTTGTCACCGCGCCAGGACGCTTCGTCGAGCAGCATCTCCGGGAGGATCCGTCGTTCGAGCAGCGCGGCATCGATCATCGGGAGGCTCTCGACGAGCGGGACCGTCGCCGCGACGTCCACCAGCGTCCGGACGAGCGAGGCCGTGATGAGGCCCTCGAAGTCGAGCGTCGAGGTCGGCGGGAGACCGTGCCACTCCGAGTTCGGCCGTGCGCGTCGTGCGGCTCCGTGCACCCGGAGGAGTGCGGTCGTCTCGCTGCGCTCGCGTCGTCGGTCCGTGACGTCGATCTTGTCCGGCGGCGCGCCGACGAAGGGCAGTCCGTGGACGGCGGCAGCCGAGCGGTGTGAGAGTTCGACTGGCGGTCGGATGAGCTGCGAGCTCGCGCGGATGAGCAGGAGATGTCGATCTTCGGGACGGAGTCCGACGAGGTCGTCCGGCCGCGCGAGCACGCCGGGCCGGATCGCCACGAACTCACCGCGGTGGACCCGTCGCTGGAGTGCGCGCCGTTCTGCGCTCGGGTGACCGCCGGTCCGGCTGAGTGGGACTGCGAGGACGCGTTCGTGCATGCCTCCACGATGTCGCCGGGACGCGACCACCTGGCGGGGCGGGGCCGATCTGTGGATGACGAGCCGCGCCTCCAGGGCTGTGGAGGGGGAGCACGTGCGCAAGGTGCGACAACGTCGATGTCGCACGACGGCGACGATGTCGCCAGCGAGCGTGCGCAACTGTTGCGTCCGCGCGGCAGCGACGTGGTCGAGGTCGTACGACGTCGACCATGTCGTTCCGAGTCGGCCTAGCGCGAACGCGGCGAACGCGGCGAACGCGGCGAACCCGCCCGCGCCTCAGCGCCGGGCGAGCTCCGCGCGCAGCGGCAGGTCCTGATCCTCGAGGATGAGCTGCGCCCCGACCGACGTCCGGGCGTTCACGACGATCGGCGCGAGGAGGTTCACCGTGGTCCCGCCGTCGCCGCCGCCCGGGTTCGCGACGACGAGCAGCATCGCGTCCTCGGGCGCGGTCAGCCCGAGGCCGGCCGCCTGCTCGTCCGTGAGCTCCGGCGCGTACGACGGCAGGTGCACCGCGGCGTCGAGTACGAAGACGCGCGAGGAACCGCCGACCAGTGTGAAGAGCCCGTCCGCCCCGTCCACCGGCGTCAGCGTGAACACCGGGGCGGGCGCGAGGCCGAAGGGCGGGACGGCGAAGGTCAGGTCGATGCTCATCGGAGGTAGTCCATCAGGGTCGGCTGCAGGACCTTCGCGGTGACGGCGAGGGCTGCCTGGTAGTTGGTCTGCTGCACCTGCAGGTCGAGGACGGCCTTCGCGAGGTCCTTGTCCTCGATGCCCGCACGCCGGTTCTCGAGCGAGACGGTCGCGCTCTTGAGCGAGTCCTGCGCGGAGAGTGCTGCGGCGTGCCGGACGCCGACGTCGGCCTGGACGCCGCGCACGGTGCTGATCGCGGCGTCGACGTCGTTGATGCGGGGGTTCACGTTCACGCCGTTCTGCAGGTCGCCGACGATCGAGTCGATCATCGCGAAGACGGATCCGTTCCCCGAGCCGAACACGGCCGTGCCGGCGGTGTCGACCCGGACGGTCGTGCCGTCGCCGATCCGTCGGGTGACGTCGGTGCCCGCGGCCACCCACCCGGTGCCGGGGTCGTACGCGGTGGCTGCCGTCGACGATCCGGCGAACACCGAGCGTGTGCCGTAGGTCGTGTTCGCGCGGGACTCGAGCTCGGACTTCAGGGACTGGAACTGCGTGATGAACGCGTCGCGGTCGGTGTCGCTCATGGTTCCGCTGTTCGCCGCCTGCACGGTCAGGTCGCGCACGGAGTTGAGCACGGAGTACACGCTCGACAGGGCGCTGTCGGTCGTGGCCAGCCAGCCGACCGCGTCGTTCGCGTTGCGCGTGTACTGCGCGGCCGCAGCCTGCTCCTTGCGCACCTGCATCGACGCGACGGTGCCGACGGGGTCGTCGGAGGGCCGCTGGATGTTCTGCAGCGTCGTCGCCTGGTCGGTGAGCTGCGCGAGCTTCGCGGCGCCGGCCTGCAGCCGGGCGCTGGCTGCCGCCATCGTCATCTGGGTGGTCACACGGGTGATCACGGTCAGCCCCTCCCGACGATTCCGGTGCGGTTGATGATGGTGTCGAGCATCTCGTCGACGGCGGTGAGGACCCGCGCGGCGCCCTGGTACGCGTGCTGGTAGCTGAGCAGGTTGACGTTCTCCTCGTCGATGTCGACACCGGCGCTCGACTGCTGCTGCGTGCGCGCGTTGGTGAGTGCGAGACCGGTGAGCGTCGATTCCGACGCGGCGGACCGGGAGGCGCTGCCCACCCCCGCCACGAACGTCGCCCAGGAGCGGTCGGCACCGTCCGAGGCCGAACCGAGTCGCGACAGCGCGTCCGTGAACGAGTCGTCGAGTTCCCCCGCCGCGTTCCGCGTCGCCAGTCCGCTGGCGTCGGTCGGGACGACGGTGAGGCCCTGCGCCGCCGGCACGGCCGCGGTGAGCGCGAAGAACGGCGCACCGGTCGACCCGGTCGGGGTCGTGCCGGTCGCGTGCACGGCGTTGACCGCGGCGGCGAGCTTCGTCGCGACCTGGTCGTACGCCGCGGAGGCCTCGGCGAGTGCGCCACCGGTGCCGTTCGCCGTCGCGGGGGCGAGCAGCGAGAGGTTCCCGCCGATCGACCCGCCGGAGAGTTCCACCGCCCCCGCGGTGCCGGAGGTCCACGTCAGGGTGACCGGTGCGCCGTCGGCCATGCGCTGCCCGCCGCCGAGTGCCACGGATCGGGCGTCGCTGCCCTGCACGATGGCGTTGCCCCCGATCAGGACGTCCACGGTGCCGTCGCTGTTCTGGCGGACGGTGCCGCCGGCCAGCGAGGCGATCTGCTCGGTCAACTGGTCGCGCTGGTCCAGCAGCTCGTTCGCGTTCCCTCCGGAGGCGAGGGCGGTGCGGATCCGGCCGTTCAGGTCGGCGACCTGCGAGGCGGCGTCGTTGAGCTGCCGCACCTGGCCGTCCACGGTGCCGCGGACGCTCGTCCACTGTGCGTCGATCGCCGTCGAGCCGCTGGCGAGTGCACTGGCGACGGTCTTCGCCGCGCCGATGACCGCGCTGGCGGCTCCGGGATCGTCCGGGTGGCTGGAGAGTTCGCTCCACGAGGACCAGAACGCGTCGAGCTTGCTGGCGAGGCCGTCGTCGCCGGGTTCGTGCAGCCCGTCCTCGAGTGCGGAGAGCGCGGTCGCCCGGGCGTCGGCGTAGGCCGAGGAGCCGGCGGCCACCCGGACGCCGGCGTCGAGCGTCAGGGACGCCAGCCGGGCGATCCCGTCGACGGAGACGCCCTGGCCCGCGAGCGCGGCGGTCCCGCGCACGAAGCCGGTCTGGGCTGCGGGGATCGAGGACTGCGTGACACGCTGACGGGTGTACCCGGCGGTGCCGGCGTTCGCGATGTTCTGTCCGGTGACGTCGATGCCGGCGCGGGCGGCGGCGAGGCCGGAGTACGCGGTGGCGAGGGAGCCGAAGGTGCTGACCACGGTGTTACAGGGTCCCTTCGAAGAGTCGTGCGCCGTCGGTGCCCGTTCCGGAGCTGCCGCTGGCGTCGTAGGTGGCGGCGCCGGTGACGGAACCGGCGAGCGTCTCCTCGGTCGCCTGCGCGGCGGCGCGGAGGAACCGGTCGTTCTCGTCGCGGAGCGCCCCGATCTGCGTCGTGAGCTCGACCATGGCGGTGAGGTGTGCGGCGAGGATCTCACCCCAGGGGCCGTTCGGAGCGGCGGCGACGACCTCGCGCAGGGGAGCGTCGGCTGCGACGCCCCACTCCTCGGCGACCTCGGCGCTCGACGCGGCGCGCTCGAGGCCGGTGCTGCGGAGACGCTCGAGGACCTGCTCGACCTCGCGGCTGGCGTGCGAGACCCAGCGGGAGCGACCGGCGGCGAGGAGCAGCTGTTCCTCCTCGAGCTTGAAGGTGAGCAGCTCGAGCAGTTCGCGTTCGCGCCAGAGCACGGCGGACAGTTCGTTCACGCTCATCAGCTCCTCCCGGTGGGTGTGTCGGTCATCCTGCGGACACCGGGACCTATCGGGTCGCGGGTGCCGGACGTAAGCACCGGATGGGCGACTGCGTCCCGCGGACACCAGCCGCGCCTCCTGGCAAGCACCCCATCGGGGGACAAGAACGCGCGTTCCCGACCCGGGGTCCCCCCAAATGCCGACCGGCGAAACGCCCCCTCACCCCCGCACTGGGGACGGTTGTGCACTCACTCAGGGCTTTGCCAGCCGATACATTCGAAGCGCACCGCGGGGGACACCCGCACCGCGTCGCAGGGACGCAGGGTGCACCACCCGGAGGGACCCGGGTGGGTCTTCGGCGTACGCACCGGCCATCCGAGGCCGGCGTCCGCCGCGCCCACGGACGGGTCAGGCATGTCAGGTGACCAGGGGATGAGCATGGACCGGAACGACCGCAACGCGATGATCGTGGAGCACCTCCCGCTCGTGGGCTACATCGTCGCGGACGTCCGGGCGCGTGCCACCCACCTCGACCGCGACGACCTCGCCGCCGTCGGCTCGCTCGCCCTCGTCGCGGCGGCCGAGTCGTACGACCCCGACCTCGGCGTCCCCTTCGGTGCCTACGCCCGTACCCGCATCACCGGCGCGATCGCCGACGACATGCGCTCCGCCGACTGGGCGTCGCGCGGCACCCGGAAGCGGATCCGCGAGACCCTCGCCACGCAGGAGGCGCTGTCGGCCCGGCTCGGGCGGAGCGTCGGCGTGCAGGAGATCGCGGACGCGATGGGCGTCGACCGCCAGACCGCCGCGGACGCCATGAGCGACGCTGCCCGCACGGTGTCGCCGATCGACGAGACGGTGCACGACACCCTCGCCGCGGACCTGCCCCTGCCCGGCGAGGAGCTGCTCGAGGCGGAGAAGCGGCGCTACCTGCGCGCGGCCGTCGAGGCGCTGCCGGAGCGGATGCGGTTCGTCGTCGAGAACGTGTACTTCGGTGACCGCTCGGTGACCGAGGTCGCCGCCGAGCTCGGGATCACCCACTCCGCCGTGTCGCAGCAGCGCTCCGAGGCGATGCGCCTGCTCCGCGACGGACTGGCCGCGCACTACGGGGACGACGGTGCCTCGGTGGAGCCGGCCTCGAAGACCACCGCCGCACGCCGGAGCGCGTACCTGGCGCGGGTCGCCGCGAACGCCGCCGCCGGTGTGGCGCGTGCCGTCCAGGATGTCGCGACCGCCCCTGCCGCTCCCGTCGTCGCGGTCAGCTAGCCGTCGGCGGATCCGTCGCACGACGAATTCCGCCGATTCCCTAACGGCTCCGGCCGACCGGTCGAGAGTCATCCATGTCAGCCCACGGACGGGCAGACGCACGACCCAGATTTCACGGAGGAAACCACCATGGGTATGTCCATCAACACCAACCTCTCGGCACTCAACACGTACCGGAACCTCAACTCGACGCAGAACGACCTGTCGAAGTCCCTCGAGAAGCTCTCGTCGGGTCTCCGCATCAACCGTGCTGCCGATGACGCGGCCGGTCTGTCGATCTCCGAGGGGCTGAAGTCCCAGGTCGGTGGCCTCACGGTCGCCGCCCGCAACGCGCAGGACGGCATCTCCGTCGTGCAGACCGCTGAAGGTGGCCTCACCGAGACCCACTCGATCCTCCAGCGCATGCGCGACCTGGCCGTCCAGGCCGGCAACGACTCGAACAACGCGGACTCCCGCACGGCGATCTCCACCGAGGTCACCGAGCTGACGAAGGAGCTCACGCGCATCTCCGAGTCGACCAACTTCAACGGCATCAACCTGCTCGACGGCTCCGCCGGCAACGCAGGCGTCCTGAAGTTCCAGGTCGGCGCGAACGGTGACGCGGCGAGCCAGATCGAGGTCGACCTGTCCGGTGCGAACGTCGCGACCGTGGCGGGCGACGTCACCGGGCTCGACTTCACCACCGCCACCGGCGCGCAGGCGGCGATCGGCAAGATCGACGACGCCATCAAGTCGGTGTCGACCGCTCGTTCGAACATCGGTGCCATCCAGAACCGCTTCGACCACGCCATCAACGTGACGAACGTGGCCAAGGAGAACCTCACCGCTGCCGGTTCGCGCATCACCGACGTCGACATGGCGGAGGAGATGGTCAAGTACACGCGCGACAACATCCTCAGCCAGGCCGGCACCTCGATGCTCGCGCAGGCGAACCAGAGCACGCAGGGTGTGCTCTCGCTCCTGCGCTAGCAGCGCTGACGCCGTCGTCCGGGATCGTTCAGGTACCCCGGGCGGCGGCGTCGCCCGCACCCTTTCCCCCTCGTAGCGGCAGGAGCCCTCGATGTCGTCCGTGTCATCGGCGAGCAGTCTCGCGATCGACGGTCTCGTCAGCGGTCTCAAGACCACCGACCTCATCAACTCGCTGATGAGCGTCGAGGGGGTCCCGCAGACGCTCCTCAAGAACAAGCTCACCAGCACGAACTCGTTCATCTCGTCACTGCAGACGATCAACGGGCTCGTGCAGACCCTGGCGACGAAGGCGAAGGACGCGGCGAAGGCCACCTCGCTCGACCTCTTCACGGCGACGAGTTCGTCCTCCGGGGTCACGGCGGTCACCGGAGCGAACGCCAGCGCGGGGTCGCTCAGCTTCACGGTCGGGTCCACCGCCTCGGCCCAGGTCGGTGTCACGGCCGCGATGTCCACGTGGTCGTCCGCTGCCGAACCGATCACGCTCGTCGGCGCCGACGGCACGAAGACCACCGTCACGCCGGCGTCCGGATCCCTCGACGACGCCGTGTCCGCGATCAACAAGTCGGGCGCCGGAGTCACCGCGACGCGGGTCGCCGCCGGGACCGACGCCGACGGCACGAAGCTCTACCGTCTGCAGCTCACGTCGGCGAAGACCGGGGCCGCCGGGGCGTTCGAGGTCTACCGGGGCACGGCCGACGAGGTCACCGCCGGGACTGCCACGAACGTCCTCACCCAGGTCGGCGCGGCTGTCGTCACGCAGGCCAAGGACGCGAGCGTGACCCTGTGGGCCGGGACCGCGGCGGCGCAGACCGTGACGAGCACGACGAACACCTTCACCGACCTCGTCCCCGGGGTCAGCGTCACGGTGACGCAGCCCACCACCGAACCGGTGACGCTCACCGTCGCGCAGGACACCACCAAGGCGCAGGCCGTCGCGTCCGGCCTCGTCGACGCCATGAACGCCGTCGCCGCCTACTACAGCTCGAACACCGCGGTCACGAGCACGACCAGCGCGACGACCGGCACCACCACGACCACCGCCGGCGTGCTCTCCGGCGACGGCACCACCCGCGACGTCGTCCAGCGGCTCGCCAGCACCATGTCCGCGCCGGTGGGCGGGAAGTCGCCGTCATCGATCGGGATCTCGATCACGAAGGACGGCGACTTCACCTTCGACGCCGACGTCTTCCAGAAGGCCCTCGCCACCGACCCGGAGGGCACGCAGGCGATGCTCTCGGGCGTCGCGGCCAACGTCGGTGCCGCTGCCACCGCGGCCTCGGACAAGTACGACGGGTCCATCACGACAGCGATCACCGGGCAGCAGGCCGTCGCCAAGGACCTCAACACCCAGATCGACAGCTGGACCGACCGGCTCACCGCACGGCGCGCAGCGCTGCAGACGATGTACGCGGGGCTCGAGACCAGCCTCAGCAAGCTCCAGTCCCAGTCCAGCTGGCTCGCGAGCCAGCTGGCGTCGACGACGAGCTGACAGGAACCCCATGAACGCCTTCGACCTCCAGACGGCCGCCTTCCGGCAGGCCGCCCAGCCCCGGACCGTCACGGACCAGCGTCGTGCGCAGTACACGAACGAGGCCGTGCTCTCGGCCACGCCGGCGCAACTCGTCACGATGCTCTACGACCGGCTGCTGCTCGACCTGCACCGCGCGGAGGCCGCCCAGACGACCGCGGACTGGGACGCGGCACGCGAGCAGCTCCTGCACGCGCAGGCCATCGTCGGCGAGCTGTCCTCGACGCTGAAGATCGACGTGTGGGACGGCGGCGAGGGACTGCTCGCGATCTACAACTACGCGTCGACGTCGCTCATCACCGCGAACGTGCACCGGGACGTCCAGGCGACCCGCGACTGCATCCGGATACTCGAGCCGCTGCGGCAGTCCTGGCACGAGGCCGCCGCATCGATCCCGGCGGCGACCGCGGTCCAGCACCCGACGGGCGGGGCGCTCGGTGTCGCCTGACGCGGAACGCCGTGCCGCGTGGGAGGCCGTGCTCGAGGCGCTCGAAACCGACCTGACGGCGGGCGGCGACGTGCGGTGGTCCGAACCGTCCGGGCTGGGTCCGGTGCCGCGGGAGTTGGTGGGACGTGCCTCCCGGCTGCTCGCCGCGCAGCGGGATCGGATCGCGGCGCTCGAGGGGGATCGGCGGGCGACGCTCGACCACCTCGGGGCGCTGCGGGCGGTGGACGCGACGCGGGAGCCGCGCGGGTCGGTGTACCTCGACGCGTCGGCCTGACGCGCGGCGGGGCCGGGCGCGCGGGCGCGGGCGCGCGGACTTCGAACGACGTTGTCGATGTCGTACGACGTCGGCGGTGTCGATCTGGCGCGGGTGCAAGTTCGCGCGCGTGCAACGGGCGACGTTGTCGATGTCGTACGACGTCGGCGGTGTCGATCTGGCGCGGGTGCAAGTTCGCGCGGGTGCAACGGGCGACGTTGTCGATGTCGTACGACGTCGGCGGTGTCGATCTGGCGCGGGTGCAAGTTCGCGCGCGTGCAAGATCGCGCGGGTGCAACGGTCGACATGATCGACGTCGTACGACATCGGTGTTGTCGCTCGGGCGCGCGGGCAACAGTGCGCGTGTGCAACTGGCGACACGGTCGATGTCGTGCGACGTCGATGTTGTCGTACTGAGTCGGCTCGCCCCGCACGGCCCACCCCACCGCCCCCGCCCCCCGTTCGGGGCGACCCCTAACGCGCCCCACGCCCCGGCCGACAGCGCCCCCTGAGCACGGATCGCTCACCAGTTCGGCCACGGATCGGCCACCGCCATCAGGCGACGTCACCAGGGGACGCCGCCAGCGAGGGGACGGTCCACCAGTGTTCGATTCCGTGACGAGCGTCGCACTGCAGAGTGCGCTCGACGGCCTGTCGATGCGGCAGAAGGTCATCGCGAACAACATCGCGAACATCAACACGCCGAACTACCACGCCGAGAAGGTGCAGTTCGAGGACGCCCTCGCGAAGTCGATCGTCGACGGGGACGGCGGGACGACGCCGACGGTGGCGCGGAGCCTCGAGCCGACGAACACGAACGGCAACAACGTCAACCTCGACGAGGAGACGCTCTCGAACGTCGACACCGTGCTCCGGTACCAGTTCGCGACCCAGGCGATGAACTCCGAGCTCACCAGCGTCCGTGCGGCGATGCGGACCACCTCGTGACCACGTTCGACGCGATCGGTATCGCGAGCACCGGCATGACCGTGCACCGGAAGTGGCTCGACGCGATCTCGGACAACATCGCCAACGTCAACACCGTGAAGTCGATGGACGACACGGCGTTCCAGGCCCGCTACGTCGAGGTCCAGGAGGGCAACGGCGTCTCCGGCGCCTACGTCAAGGGCGCGGCGTTCGGCAGCGCCGCCGGCCGGGTGACGTACGACCCGGACAACCCGCTGGCCAACGCGGAGGGCTACGTCCGGATGCCGGACATCGACCTCGGGACGCAGATGGCGGACCTCATCATGGCCCAGCGGGGCTACCAGGCGAACGCCTCGGTGGTCGACCGCGCGAAGACCGCCTACGAGGCGGCCCTGCAGATCGGGAAGAACTGATGCCCATCGACGCCGTGAACGGTGTGACCACCAACGCGATGACCCGCGCGTTCGCCGGAGCAGCGGACGCCGCGACCGGCGCGGACGCGACCACGGGCGCCGCGACCACGAGCGCCGCGACCGCCCAGACCTCCGACGGCAGCGGGTTCGCGGCCAGCCTCGGGAACGCCGTCGACGGGCTCCAGCAGCTCCAGAGCGACTCGAAGACCCTCGCGCTCAAGGCCGTCACCGGCAACCTCGACGACATCCACGACGCGACCATCGCCGCCACCCGCGCGCAGGTCACGCTCGAACTCGTCTCCGCCGTCCGCAACAAGGGCGTCGACGCCTTCAACGAGATCATGAGGATGCAGGCCTGATGCCCGTCGCCGTCAAGGACCTCTTCGGTCGGCTCGCCGCCTACGTCAAGGGCTTCAGCGCCGCCCAGCGCACCATCGCGATCCTCGTCATCGCCGCGCTCGTGCTCGGCGGGATCGCGCTCGCGAGCTGGCTGGGCAAGGCGTCGTACGCGCCGCTGTTCACCGGACTGGCCGCGGCCGACGCCGCGAGCGTCACCGACCAGCTCACCACCGACGGTGTGCCGTACCAGCTGACCGACGGCGGTGCCACGATCCTCGTCCCGCAGGGATCGGTGTACTCGGAGCGGCTCAAGGCCGCGTCGAACGGGCTCCCGGCGTCGAACGAGGGCGGCTACTCGCTGCTCGACAAGATGGGCGTGACGAGCTCCGAGTTCCAGCAGGACGTCACGTACAAGCGTGCGATGGAGGGCGAGCTCGCGAAGACCATCGGAGCGATGGACGGCGTCCAGACCGCGACGGTCCAGCTCGCGATCCCGGAGAAGACCGTGTTCGTCTCGGAGGAGAAGGACCCGACCGCCTCGGTGTTCATCGCGACGAAGAACGGCACCGAGCTGACCACCGACCAGGTCCAGGCGATCGTGCACCTGACGAGCGCCGCCGTGGAGGGCATGCAGCCCACCGACGTCTCGGTCGTCGACGCGAAGGGCCAGACGCTCTCCGCCGTCGGCACGGGCGCCACCGGCAGCGGTGCGGACCAGGCGGCCGACTACGACGCCTCGACGAGCAAGAAGATCCAGGACCTGCTCGACACGACCCTCGGCGCGGGGAACGCCAGCGTCGTGGTGTCCGCGACCATGAACCAGAACTCGGGCACCCGCACGTCGGAGTCCTACACCACGCCGACCACCGGCCCGGTGGCGCTCAACGAGTCGTCCACCACCGAGCAGTACGGTGCCGGCTCCGGGGCGGGCGCGGGCGCGACGGGCGTCCTCGGACCGGACAACATCGCCGTCCCGAACGGTACCGCCACGAGCGGCGCCGACGACGGCTACAAGAACGAGTCGGCGACGAAGAACAACGCCGTCGACCACACGACCGAGACCACCCAGCTCCCGGCGGGCGGACTCTCGCGTCAGACGATCTCGGTCGCCCTGAACTCGAAGGCGACCGCGGTGCAGAACGCGAACCTGCAGAGCATCAACGACCTCGTCGCCGCTGCCGCCGGTGTCGACCAGACCCGTGGCGACCAGGTCCGCGTGGCGATGATGGACTTCGACACCAGTGCCGCCGACAAGGCGACGAAGGCGCTCGAGGTCCAGCAGAAGGCGGACCAGCAGGAAGCACTGTGGTCGTCGATCCGCACCGCCGGCATCGTCGTCGGCGTGCTGCTGGCCCTCGTCGCGGTGGGCGTCGTCCTCGCTCGTCGCAGCCGGAAGCAGGAGCGCGAGGCGGTCGACCTCGGCGAGCTCGACGCCTTCGCGGGGGAGACGTTCCAGCTGCCCCTCGCCGTCGACGAGCCCGACGCCCTCCGGGCCGGCGACGCGCCGACGGTCGCGCTGCCCACCCTGCCCGGCGACGACGCTCCGACCGAGCTCCTCACCACCGAGGACATCAGCGCCGAGCGTCGCCGCCAGGACATCCAGTCCCTCGCCGAACGCGACCCGAAGCGCACAGCCGACCTCCTGCGCGGCCTCCTCGACGACCGGGCGTCGGTGTGAGCGCCGTCGTCCCGAGCGCCGGCGGACCCGGCGGCTCCGGCGCGAACGGGAGCGACCGCGCGCTGACCGGCGCGCAGAAGGTCGCGCTCATCCTCATGCAGATGGAGACGGACCGCGCCGCCGAGGTCATGAAGCAGTTCACCGAGCTCGAGGCCGAGGAGATCTCCGCCGAGATCGTCCGGATGCGCCGCGTCGACGACACCGTGGTCGACCGCACGATGACCGAGTTCCACCGCATGACCCAGAGCGGCCGCATGCAGAAGCGCGGCGGCAAGGAGACCGCGATGGGGCTGCTCGAGGCCTCCTTCGGTGCCGAACGGGCAGCCGGTGTCATGGACCGCCTGGCCTCGAACCTCGCCGGGCAGTCGTTCGACTTCCTCGACGACGCCGAGCCCGGCCAGGTCGTCACGCTCCTCGAGGGGGAGCTCCCGCAGACCATCGCCCTGGTGCTCGCTCACCTGAAGCCGGCGCAGGCGAGTGCCGTGCTCGCCGGGGTGGACGAGCGCGCCCGCACCGACGTCGCGCAGGCGTTCGCCACGATGGGGTCCGCCACACCGGAAGCCGTCGGGATCGTCGCCGGCGTCCTCCGTCAGCGCGCCGGTGCCGTGGTGTCGCCGCGCGAGAGCGTCGAGGTCGTCGGTGGCATCGCCCCGCTCGTGGACATCATCAACCGGTCGGACGTCGCCACCGAGAAGGCCGTGCTCGACGGGCTGGAGGCGCGCGACCCCGAGCTCGCCGAGGACATCCGCTCCCGCATGCTCACCTTCGAGGACATCGTGAAGCTCGAGTCGCGCGACATCCAGCAGGTCCTGCGCGGGATCGACTCGAAGCTCCTCGCGACCGCCATGAAGGGCGCCGCGGCGCCGGTCGTCGAGACCATCCGCGCGAACGTCTCGGAACGCAACCGCGAACTCCTCGACGACGAGCTGCAGGCGATGGGCCCGGTCCGGGTCTCGCAGGTCGAGGAGGCCCGCGCCGAGGTCGTGCGCTCCGTGCGCGAACTCGAGGCGCAGGGCGTCATCACGGTCCACCGCGCCGAGGAGGACGAGCTCGTTGACTGAATCGACCGTCCAGCGCGTCGCGTTCCCGGTGATCGGGGACCCGGCCCGGAGTGCACGCGCGTCGAGCGCCGACGTGCGCGGACACGCCGCCGGGTACGCCGCCGGACTCCGTCAGGCGCAGGCCGAGACCGACGCGCTGCGCGCACGGCTCGAGTCCGAGCACGCGGCCCGCACCGCCTCGATGCAGTCCGACACCGCACGCCGCATCGCGGTCCTCGACGCGGCGACGAACGCGATGCTCTCGCACGTCGCGCCGGTCCTCGACCAGGCCGAGCGGTCAGTCGCGGTCGCGGCAGTCGACCTGGCGGAAGCCGTCGTCGGGTACGCGATCCGCGCCTCCAGGACCGCGGACACGAGCGATGACGGACGGGAGGCGCGGGTCGTCCCCGGTGCGCAGGCGACCGTCGAGCGGGCGCTCGCGTCCATCGACCGCAGCGTCGCCGTGGCCGTCCGGCTGAGCGTCGCGGACGCCGCGCGCGTCGCCGACCTCGACCTGCCGGTCCCGGTCGTCGCCGACCCGTCGCTGCGCGACGGTGACGCCGTCGTGGACCTGCCGGACGGGCTGCTCGACGCGCGGATCGCCACCGCACTCGACCGTGCCCGGACGGCGCTGGGGGTGGCACCGTGACCGCGACGCTCCTGCGCCCCCGCGGGCTCGACGAAGCACTCCGCCAGGCCGCGCCGCAGCGGGTCGGCGTCGTGACGAGCGCCGTCGGCCTCGGCCTCACGATCGCCGGGCTCGACGCGCACGTGGGCGAGGTCGTCTCCGTCGGCGCGGAAGGGGCGCCGCAGACGCTCGTCGAGGTCGTCGCCACCGACGTCACCGGCGTCCGGTGCATGCCGCTCGGGCGTCTCACCGGTGTCACCGCAGGCACACCGGCGCGTCCCACCGGGCGACCCGTGCTCGTGCCCACGGGCGCGGGCCTCTTCGGGCGCGTGCTCGACGGGCTCGGACGGCCGACCGACGAGCGCGGCCCGCTCCTCGGTCCCGGCGGCGAGCCGGTCGCGTGGGTGCCGCTCGACCACGAGACGCCGAACGCCATGGCGCGCACGCGCATCGACACCCCGATGCAGCTCGGCGTCCGCGTGCTCGACACCCTCACGACCGTCGGCCGCGGGCAGCGCATGGGCCTGTTCGCGGGCTCCGGCGTCGGCAAGTCCTCGCTGCTCTCGATGATCGCCCGGGGGAGCGACGCCGCCGTCAACGTCATCGCCCTCGTCGGCGAGCGCGGACGCGAGGTGCGCGAGTTCCTCGAGGACGACCTCGGTCCGGAAGGCCTCGCCCGTTCGATCGTCGTCGTGTCCACCTCGGACGAGCCGGCGCTCATGCGCCTGCGTGCGGCGTTCGTCGCCACCCGCATCGCGGAGTCGTTCCGCGACGCCGGGCAGGACGTGGTCCTGATGATGGACTCGCTCACCCGCGTCGCCATGGCGCAGCGCGAGATCGGTCTGTCCGTGGGGGAACCACCGGCCACCCGGGGCTACCCGCCGTCGACGTTCTCGGTCCTCGCCGGTCTGCTCGAACGGGCCGGGACCGACCGGGTCGGCAGCGTCACCGGGCTCTACACGGTCCTCGTCGACGGTGACGACCACAACGAACCGATCGCCGACGCCGCCCGGAGCATCCTCGACGGGCACGTCGTGCTCGACCGGAAGCTGGCGATCACCGGACACTTCCCGTCCGTCGACGCGCTCGGCTCGGTGTCGCGCGTGGCCTCGAAGGTGACCACGCCCGGCCAGCGCGCCGCGGCGACGGCCCTGCGGAAGGTCATGGCCGCACGGAGGGCCGCGCAGGACCTGCTCGACGTCGGCGCGTACCAGCGGGGGACGAACCCCCTCGTGGACGCCGCCGTCGACCACCAGGACGCGATCGACCGGTTCCTGCGGCAGGGCATGGACGAGCGGGTGACGGCACCGGCGTCGTGGAACTCCCTCGAGGCGCTCGTCGGCACGCTCGGCGTCGGGGGTGCTGCCTGATGGCCCGCCGCTTCCCGCTCGCCGGGCTCCTCCGCCTCCGGCACGCCGAGCAGGACCGTGCCGCCGCCGCCCTCGCGGCCGCGAACGAACGGGTGCGCGACGCCGCCGACGCCCGGATCGCGGCGCGACGGAACCTCGCCGACGCCGAGGGGTCGCAGCCGATCCAGGACGCCGCGACCCTCAGCGCCGTCGCGGCTGCCCGTGCCGCCACGCGCGGCATGCTCGAGGAGCTCGACGCCGTCACCCGGACCCGACGGGCCGACGCCGACCGGGCGCAGGACGCGTACAACACTGCCCGCCGCTCGGCCCTCGGGCTCGAGAAGCTCGAGGTGCAGCACGACGAGCAGCAGGCCGCCGAGGACCTCCGCACCGAACAGAACGCCCTCGACGAGATCGCGGCGCGCAGCCGCGCGGAAGGTGGTGCCTGATGAGCGTGGACGCCGTGCTCTCCCGGATCTCCGAGATCCGGACCCAGATCGACGCCCTGCGGAGCGGGACGACCGCAGTGTCGACCTCGACCGCGTCCGGCGCCGCCACGTCGAGCGCCTTCGCCGATGCACTGGCGACGGCGACCGCAACGGGCGCGACGGGCAGCGGTACGACCGGCAGTGCAGCAGCGACAGCGACGCCGACACCCGCGACGTCCGTGGACGCCGGCGCCGGGACGCTCGCGACCGGCAGCGGTGCGACCGGGTCCGACGTCGTGGCGGACGCGAAGAAGTACCTCGGCGTGCCGTACGTGTTCGGCGGGACCACCACGAGCGGGATGGACTGCTCGGGGCTGGTGCAGACGGTGTTCAAGGACCTCGGGGTGACCATGCCCCGGGTCGTGCCGGACCAGGCGAAGATGGGCGTCGCGGTGGGGTCGCTCAAGGACGCCCAGCCCGGTGACCTCGTCATCCCGAAGGGCGAGGGGCACGTCGTCATCTACGTCGGCGACGGCAAGGTCCTGCACGCCCCACGTCCGGGCAAGGACGTCCGCATCGTCGACAACTGGTACAAGGACTCGGACATCGCCACGATCCGACGCATCGTGCCCGCGCAGGCGTCCGCCACGACGGCGACCTCCGCGGCATCGGGCGCGACCGACCTGCAGACGGCGGCACTGCTGTCCCTGATGAACTCCGGGAGCGCAGCATGAGCCTGACGATCAGCACACCGCCCGCCACCCCGGCACCGGCGCGGTCCGCGTCCCCGTCGAGCGCACCGGCGTCCGCGGACTCGTTCGGCGCCGCGATGGCCGCCGCCGGATCCGCCGGGTCGACCGCCGCCCCGGCGTCCGGACGGGACCGTCGCCCGTCGACG
>NZ_JAUZED010000062.1 GCF_030705415.1 Curtobacterium sp. A7_M15
AGCCCGGGGCGCAGCCGCCGCAGGGGACCGCCCAGTCGGCGCAGGGGACCGCTCAGCCGTCGCAGGGGACCGCGCAGCCGTCGCGGGCAGCCGCTCCCGCCGCGCCCGCCGAGAACACGGCCGTGCACGACACGCAGCAGGCCCCGTCACCGCAGCCCGCCCCGGTCGCCGACCGGAGCGTTCAGCCGACTCCGCAGAGCGCTCCGGTCCAGCAGCGCACCCCGCCGGTCCGACAGCCGGAACCCGCAGCGGCGTCGGCACCGGCACCGCAGGAGGCCACGTCCGAACGGCCGGACGAGCAACGGCCGCCGCAGCCCCGCCCGGCCCCGACCCCGACCCCGGAGCCCGGCGGAGCCCCCGTCACCGAGTGGGCCGTCGCCACGATCCCGGCAGGGGACGCCAGTGCCAGCGCCGAGCGCGCGTGGTCGGCACCGTTCGGCACGACCGACACGGGCGAGCCCGTGACCCCGGTCCCGACGGTGTCCGATCCGACGGCAGACGCGGCCCTCGCGGCACAGCTGCGCCCCGCGTCCTCACTGGGCGCACCGGCACCGCAGGCCGCTCCCGAGACGCAGGCCGCGCCTCCCGGGTCCTCGGACACCACCGGTGGGCGCGACGCGGGCCGCGGTCCGGACACCGCGCCGGTCGGCGACCCGGACGTCCCGGTCGACGACTACCCGCTCGACGACGACCCCTACGGCGACGGCGACCCCTACCCGGACGCGTCCTCCGCGCCGCAGCAGCCCGTGACGCCGCAGCAGTCCCGGGCACCGCAGCAGTCCGCTCCGGCGCAGCAGCCCTCGGCACCCGCGCCGGGCCCGCAGCGCCCGGCGGCACCCGCACCGCAGGTCCGCCGGACCCCGGTCGCGGGCCGCTACGGCGAGGCGGTCGTCCGTGAGATCCTGAACGCCCAGTTCATCGAGGAGACCTCCCTCCACGAGGAAGGCGCCTGATGTACGACGGCATCGTGCAGGACCTCATCGACGAGTTCGGTCGCCTGCCCGGCATCGGACCGAAGTCGGCGCAACGCATCGCGTTCCACATCCTCCAGACCGAGTCGTTCGACCCGAGTCGACTGTCCGAGCTCCTCGCGGACGTCAAGGAGAAGGTCCGCTTCTGCGAGATCTGCGGCAACGTCACCGAGAACGTGCAGTGCAGCATCTGCCGCGATCCCCGTCGGTCGCCGTCGGTGATCTGCGTCGTGGAAGAGGCGAAGGACGTCGCGGCGATCGAGCGCACGCGCGAGTTCCGTGGGCTCTACCACGTGCTCGGCGGCGCGATCAGCCCGATCGACGGCATCGGCCCGGACGACCTCCGCATCCAGCAGCTCATGACGCGACTGGCGGACGGCACGGTGGACGAGGTCATCATCGCGACGGATCCCAACCTCGAGGGCGAGGCCACGGCGACGTACCTCAGCCGCCTGCTCGTGCCGATGGGCATCCGCACGACGCGACTCGCCTCGGGACTCCCGGTCGGCGGTGACCTCGAGTACGCCGACGAGGTCACGCTCGGTCGCGCGTTCGAGGGCCGCCGCGTCGTCGGCGGCTGATCATCCGGCGGCCGAGCAGCGCGCAGGATCCTTGCGTCTGCACCGGCTCCGACGCAACATCCTCGAAACACCGACTACCATCATGAGACCGCGTGACAGTCGCGGAACCGTCGTCCCCGGGAGTACCAAGCAGTGGCCTTGATCGTGCAGAAGTTCGGTGGATCGTCCGTCGCGGACGCCGAGAGCATCAAGCGCGTGGCGAAGCGGATCGTCCAGACGAAGAAGGCCGGCAACGACGTGGTCGTGGCCGTCTCGGCGATGGGCGACACCACCGACGAGCTCGTCGACCTCGCGCACTCCGTGACGCCGATCCCCGCCGGTCGTGAGCTCGACATGCTCCTCACCGCGGGGGAGCGCATCTCGATGGCGCTCCTGGCGATGGCGATCAAGAGCCTCGGGGTCGAGGCGTCGTCCTACACCGGCAGCCAGGCCGGCATGCTCACCGACGCGCAGCACGGCAAGGCCCGCATCGTCGACGTCACCCCGAAGCGCGTGCGCGAGGCCCTCGACGCCGGACACGTCGCGATCGTCGCCGGCTTCCAGGGGTTCAACCGGACGACGGGCGAGATCACCACGCTCGGCCGGGGCGGTTCGGACACGACGGCCGTCGCCCTCGCCGCGGCGCTCGACGCCGACATCTGCGAGATCTACACCGACGTCGACGGCATCTTCACCGCCGATCCGCGCGTGGTGCCGAAGGCCAGGAAGGTCGACCGCATCACCAGCGAGGAGATGCTCGAACTCGCAGCATCCGGTGCGAAGGTCCTCTACATCCGTGCCGTCGAGTACGCCCGTCGGCACGGCGTCACGCTGCACGTCCGCTCCTCCTTCAGCAACGCCGAGGGAACCATCGTCTACAACCCTGCAGAGGGGGAAACCGTGGAAGAACCGATCATCACCGGCATCGCCGGAGACCTCTCCGAGGGCAAGATCACCGTCGTCGGCGTGCCCGACACCCCGGGCAAGGCGGCGGAGATCTTCACGATCGTCGCCCGTGCCGGCGCGAACATCGACATGATCGTGCAGAACGTGTCCGAGGCCGTCACCGGTCGGACCGACATCTCGTTCACCCTGCCGAAGGACCAGGGCCAGGGCGTCCTGACCGCGCTCGAGGTCGCCAAGGCCGAGATCGGGTACGAGGGCATCCAGTACGACGACCAGATCGGCAAGCTCGCCCTGGTCGGCGCCGGCATGCGCACGAACGCGGGGGTCTCGGCGGCGCTCTTCCGGGCCCTGCACGAGGCGTCGATCAACATCGAGATGATCTCCACGTCGGAGATCCGCATCTCGGTCGTCACCCGCGCCGACACCCTCAACGAGGCGATGCGCGTGGTCCACAACGCGTTCGGCCTCGACGCCGACTCCGAAGCCGTCGTCTACGCCGGCACCGGCCGCTGACCCGTCAGGAGCACCGCATGAGCACCCTCACCGTCGCCGTCGTCGGCGCCACCGGCCAGGTCGGCGCCGTGATGCGCCGTCTGCTCGAGGAACGCGCGTTCCCGGCCGAGCAGGTCCGGTTCTTCGCGAGCGCCCGGTCCGCCGGCACGACGCTCCCGTTCCGTGGCGAGCAGATCGTCGTCGAGGACTCCGAGACGGCCGATCCGACGGGCGTCGACATCGCCCTGTTCTCGGCCGGCGCCACCGCCTCCCGAGCACTCGCGCCGAAGTTCGCTGCCGCGGGCGCCCTCGTCGTCGACAACTCCAGCGCCTGGCGCATGGACCCCGACGTCCCGCTCGTCGTGAGCGAGGTGAACCCGCACGCCATCGACGACGCGCCGAAGGGGATCATCGCGAACCCGAACTGCACGACGATGGCGATCATGCCGGTCCTCAAGGTGCTCGACACCGAGGCCGGCCTGCGTCGTCTCGTCGCCACCACCTACCAGGCGGTCTCGGGTTCCGGGCTCGCCGGAGTCGACGAACTCCTCGGACAGGCGCGCGCTGCGCTCGAGCAGGACACCGCGGCGCTGACGCACGACGGCTCGGCCGTGACGTTCCCGGAGCCGGTGAAGTACGTCCGCCCGATCGCGTTCGACGTCATCCCGCTCGCGGGCAGCATCGTCGACGACGGGCTGGGGGAGACCGACGAGGAGAAGAAGCTCCGCAACGAGAGCCGGAAGATCCTCGAGCTGCCGGACCTGCTCGTCGCCGGGACCTGCGTCCGCGTGCCCGTCTTCACGGGGCACTCCATCTCGGTCAACGCCGAGTTCGCACGCGCGCTCTCGCCCGAGCGTGCGACGGAGATCCTCGCCGCCGCACCGGGCGTCGAGCTCGCCGAGGTCCCGACGCCGCTCCAGGCAGCCGGGCAGGACCCGTCCTTCGTCGGGCGCATCCGCGCCGACCAGTCCGCGCCCGAGGGGCACGGACTGGTGCTCTTCGTGAGCAACGACAACCTCCGCAAGGGGGCCGCGCTCAACGCGGTGCAGATCGCCGAGGCGATCGTGGCGCGCCGGACGGTCGCTGCGTAACCCTGTGCAGACCAGCAGGTTGGCCCCACCCGCCGGTTCCGGCGTGACGCGCCAGCGGCACGACGGCCGTGATGGGAGGGACGGTGCCAGCCGGCACCGCGCCTCCCGTCGTTCTCGGCTGGGCTTGTCAGCGGACGCCGCTAGCATTGTCGGGTGGCAGTGAAGCAGGTGGACCCGATCGACGTCGTCCTGGTCGGGGGAGGGATCATGAGCGCCACCCTCGGCGCGATCATCCACCGGCTCGAACCCACCTGGAAGATCCGTGTCTACGAGCGGCTCGGCACCGTGGCACAGGAGAGCTCGAACCCCTGGAACAACGCCGGGACGGGGCACTCCGCGCTCTGTGAGCTGAACTACACGCCCGAGCTGCCGGACGGCCGCGTCGACATCAGCAAGGCCGTGACCGTCAACGAGCAGTTCCAGGTCTCCCGGCAGTTCTGGGCGCACCTCGTCGAGACCGGTGACCTGCCGGAGCCCTCGAACTTCATCAACCCGACGCCGCACATCTCGTTCGTGTGGGGTGCCGACAATGTCGAGTACATGCGCAAGCGGTACGAGGCGATGAAGGACCACCCGCTCTTCGCCGGGCTCGAGTTCTCCGACGACCCGCAGCAGATCCGGCAGTGGGCGCCCGCGCTCATCCCGGGTCGGAAGAAGGACCAGCCGATCGCGGCGACCTACTCGGCCGCCGGGTCGGACGTCGACTTCGGGTCGCTCACCCGGCAGTTGTTCGACCAGCTCGAGGTCGACGGTGTCGAGTTCGAGCCCTCGCACCAGGTGACGAAGATCTCGCGGTCGAAGGTCAGCGAGGGCTGGGTCCTCGACGTCCGCAACGAGATCGGTCGGTCGACCCAGCGCATCGCCGCGAAGTTCGTGTTCGTCGGCGCCGGTGGTGGCGCGCTGCACCTCCTGCAGAAGTCCGGCATCCCGGAGATCCGCGGGTACGGCGGGTTCCCGGTCTCCGGCGAGTTCCTGCGCACCGACGACCCCGAGGTCGTGCAGAAGCACTCGGCCAAGGTCTACGGCAAGGCCAGCGTCGGTGCGCCGCCGATGTCGGTCCCGCACCTCGACACCCGCATCGTCGACGGCAGCGCCTCGCTCATGTTCGGGCCGTACGCGGGCTTCAGCCCGAAGTTCCTGAAGCAGGGCTCGCTCTTCGACCTGGTCAAGTCGATCCGGCCGCACAACCTCCGTCCGATGCTGAGCGTCGCGTTCTCGAACTTCGACCTCGTGCGCTACCTGATCGGGCAGCTCCTCGCCTCGAAGCAGACGAAGTTCGACGCCCTGCGGGACTTCATGCCGAGCGCCGAGCCCGGGAACTGGCACCGGATCACCGCCGGGCAGCGCGTGCAGGTCATCAAGCCCGACAAGGACAAGGGCGGCGTCCTGCAGTTCGGCACCGAGGTCATCACCTCGGCGGACGGTTCGATCGCCGGTCTACTGGGTGCGAGCCCCGGCGCCTCCACCGCGGTGCCGATCATGCTCGGCCTGCTCCGGAAGTGCTTCCCCGACCGCTGGGACCGCTGGGAAGCCGCGGTCCGCGTGATGGTGCCCACCTACGGGCAGGACCTCGGCTCCGACGCCGAGCTGGCCGACGCGACGCTCGAGCGCACCGCGAAGGTGCTCGGCCTCCACCACTGACACCCGGCCGCTTGCGCCGTGTTCGAACATGTGTTCGAATGGCGGCATGCGGTGGAGTGGTCAGGCGATCGATGCCTCGCGGAGCGACGCGCTCCCCGGGCTGGAGTCGAACAGCGGGTTCGTCCGCAGCGTGACGACCCCGGAGTTCGCGGGTGTCACCTTCCACGAAGTCCTGGCCAAGAGCGCCCTGAACCGGGTCCCGAGCGCGGACGGCAGTGGCACGTACGGGTGGACGATCAACCCGTACCGGGGTTGCAGTCACGCGTGCGTGTACTGCTTCGCCCGCCCGACGCACACCTACCTCGAGTTCGACGGCGGAGCCGACTTCGACCAGCAGATCGTCGTGAAGACGAACGTGGCCGACGTCCTGCACCGCGAGCTCACGAAGCCGAGCTGGGACCGTCACCCGGTCGCCCTCGGCACGAACACGGACCCGTACCAGCGCGCCGAGGGCAAGTACCGGCTGATGCCCGGCGTCATCCGGGCCTTGGCCGGATCGGGCACGCCGTTCAGCATCCTGACGAAGGGCACACTGCTGCGTCGGGACATCCCGCTGCTGGTCGAGGCGGCACGGTCGGTGCCCGTCGACCTGGCGATGTCGATCGCGGTCTACGACGACGACCTCCAGCAGCAGGTCGAGCCGGGGACCCCGACGACGGCGGCCCGCCTGGCGACCGTCCGGGCGATCCGTGACGCGGGTCTGACGTGCTCGGTGTTCCTCATGCCGGTCCTGCCGTACATCACCGACACCCGGGCGCACCTCGACGACGCGATCGGGCGAGCTGCTGCCGCGGGGGCATCGAGCGTGATGTACTCCGCCCTCCACCTGCGTCCGGGCGTGAAGCCCTGGTGGTTCGCCTGGCTGCAGCGCACTCGGCCGGACCTCGTCGAGCGGTACCGGTCGATGTACCTCGACAACACCTACGCGCCGAAGGACTACCGGCGCTGGCTCGCCGAGCGGGTCCGTCCGATCCTGCGCGCGCACGGCACGGGGCTCGGTCGGGTCGACCCGGCGACGGGGTCGATGGGGTTCACGAACCGGTCGGGCGGCACGGATGGCGTGCCTGCCGGACCATCGCCGCTCGACGAGCAGTCCCGGCCGACGACGTCGCCGCTGAAGCGGGCTGATCCGGGGTTCGACCGGCGCCTCGTGCCGCGTTCCGCACCGGGGGTGCCGACCCTGTTCTGAGCGAGAAGGCACCCGGGGGCTGCAGAGCGCGTTCGGGGGACACCGCGAATGCAGATGTGCCGGTATCATCGAGCGGGTCGCCGATCACTCCGACAATCGGGGTACACGGTCGCACCAACGGTGGTTGGATCGTGGGCGGCGTTCCCCCACGTCCGGAAGGACCCTCCACCCGTGCTCGGCATCCCCACGCACCTCGCTCCGCGAGTGAACGCGTGGTCGACCGTGCGGGCGTTCCACGCCGCCGCCATCGGATCGCTCGCCGCCGCCGCGATCACCCTGGTGCTCTACCGCTTGGCGGAACCCGACGTCCGGGTGGTCGGTGCCGTGCTGGCGCTGGTCCCGATGCTCGGCATGATCGCGGTGCACGTGCAGTTCGGCACCTGGCGTTCGGCCGTCGCGTTCCTCGTCGTCGGCGGGGTGTGCGCGTGGTGGTTCGCCGTCGTCGTCCAGCGCGAGGTCCCCGCCGGGTGGGTCGCCTCGTACCTGCTCTCGCTGTCGATCATCCCGCTCGTGCTGGTGGGTGGTGCCGGCGCGGTCGCCGGCCGGGTGGCGCTGTGGTCGATCGCCGGGTTCCTGGTCGGCCGGTTCGCGACCTCGATCGCGATCGCGCAGGAGGGTGGACCCTCGCATCCCCTCGTGCTCGCCTGGGTGACCCTCGGGTTCGTCATCGCCCTCGTGCTGATCACGAGTCGCAACACCACCCGCTCCGAACGCGTCCAGCCCGAACTCCTCCGCTCCGCGCGTGAGGAGCACGTCTCCGCCTACCGCGCCGGCGTCGAGGCCGAGGCAGCGGCCATCCTCCACGACACGGTCCTCAACCACCTCGGGGCGATCGCCCTGGCGCCCGACGGCCCGATGGACGCGCAACTCGCCCGCACCGTCGAGGCGGACGTCGCCATGTTGACGGGCAAGGAGTGGCTCGACCGCGGATCGAACCCGTCGCGCCCCGAACCGGGTGCCGCTGTGCGGGCGTTCGAGCAGATGATCGACGACCACCGTTCCCTCGGGCTCGACGTGGCAGTCACCGGCGATCCGGCGGTCCTCGCCCGGCTGGACCAGGCCGCGATGACGGCCATGCTGCGCGCGGTCGGGCAGTGCCTGGCGAACGTCCGGAAGCACGCGGGCACCGACGCCGCCGAGGTGAGCGTGTTCGACGACGGCGTTGCGTGCACGGTCATGGTGGTGGACGACGGGCGCGGCTTCGACGAGTCGACGACCAGTCCGGACCGGATGGGCCTCCGCGGGTCCGTGCGGGAGCGCATCGGCCGCGTCGGCGGCGACGTCCAGGTGTGGTCCTCGCCCGGGTCCGGGACGAGCGTGATGATGTCCGTGCCGTACGGCGCCGTCACCGGGTCGACCCCGGTGCCGAACGCCGGGTCCGAGGTCACCCGGTGACCCGGCCGGCTCGGACCCGCGGAGTCGGCCGGACCGCACAGCAGTACGACCCGCTCGGCGCGATGGGGTCCCGACCGCTGGCGATCGTGCTCGGCGCCTGCGGCGTGCTCTGGGCGCTGCTGGTGTCGGTGTTCGACCGCGACGTGGTCGGCAGCCCGACCCTGAGTGCCCTCACCGTGCTCCTCGTCGCGACGTCCGGCGCGGTCGTGTTCGTCGCGTCGAGTCCGTTCCGCGCACCGTTCCCGCGCTGGGCGTTCGTGCTGCACGTGCTGCTCCTCGCGGTGGCGACGGTCACGAGCGTTGCTGCCCAGTGGGGTCCGGACCGCAGCGCCCTGAACGACTTCATGTCCCTCCTCGCGGCGACCGGGATCGTCATGACCGCGCCGTACCGACCCTGGACCGACCTGGCCGTCGGCGGCCTGGTCCTCGCGGTCGTCACGGGGGCCTCGTGGGGCATCGCGGCGTCGGTCTTCCCGCACCACGTCCCGGTCGGGGTCGCCGCGTTCCTGGCGGCAGCGCCGACACTGGTGCTGACCTCGGCCTCGGCGGTCTTCGCGTGGACGTTCGCCGGGCTCGCCGAGCGTGTCCAGATCCGCGCCGGGTCGTACTCGGTCGAGCGTGCGGAGCGCGACGGGATCGACGCCAGCGTGCAGCAGGACCGCTCGACCATCCTCGCCCGCGACGTGGCGCCCTTCCTCGCCGAGATCCGCACCCGCGAGGTCATCACCGACGCCGACCGAGCCCGAGCCCGCGCCATAGCGGACGGTATCCGTCGCTCGATGGTGGCCGACGCCGACCGGACGTGGTTCGAACACGCGATCCGGACCGAGGGCGGTGCCGGTGCCGTCGTCGACGACCCGGACGGGCTCATCGCCTCGCTCGACGCGGACCAGCGCACGGTCGTCCGGACGTTCCTGCGGGCTGCGTTGCGCGCCTCCACGGTCGATCCCGCCGGGTTCCGGGCCACGATCCGACGGGCGGAGGAGGACATGGCGCTTCCCGACGAGCCCTCGGTCTCCGGCAAGCGCGTGAGCGTCGCGATCGATCTCGCCGTCGCCGACTCCGACGTCGGCATCCACCGCACCTTCGACCCCTACTTCGCGGTCCTCCGCGTGACGTTCCCCGATCTGGACGTCGCGGTCCGACCCTCCGCCCTCGCACTAAGGTTCTCGTATGACCAGCACTGACCCGAGCCGGATCACGGAGGGCACGCCCGCCATCCCGAACCCGGGGACACGACGCGTGCGGCTGGCGATCCTCGACGACCACGAGGTGCTGTTGGACAGCCTGTCGAGCTGGATCGCGGTCAACGCGTTCGACTTCGACCTCGCGCTGACGGCCCACACGTGGCTCGAGATGGTGCACAGCGAGAACTTCCCGACCGACCTGGTGTTCCTCGACTTCCAGCTCAAGGAGCCCGTCTCGATCGAAGCCCGCGTGCGCACCTGCCGCGCGGCTGGCGCCAAGGTCATCGTCCTGTCGAGCGTCGACAGCCGCGAGTCCCGTGACCGCGCACTCGCCGCGGGCGCCGCCGCCTTCCTGTCGAAGTCGCTGCCCATGCGCGAGGTCATGGACGTCGCGCGCGAGGTCATGGGCGTCGCGCGGGACACCCCGCCGCAGCGCGACTGGCGCCCGCTGCCGACCGGGGCGAACGCGCACCAGCGGCCGAAGCTCAGCCACGGCGAAGAGGAAGCCCTGCGCCTGTACGTGTCCGGCTACTCGACGAACGAGGTCGCCGCGCAGATGAACGTGCAGTACGAGACCGCGAAGACCTACCTCCGCCGTGTGCGCGAGAAGTACAGCAAGGTCGGCCGGCCCGCGTCCAAGAAGTCCGACCTCATCCGCCGTGCGGCCGAGGACGGATTCCTCGCGTAGTGGCGAAGCTCTACTTCCGCTACGGTGCGATGAACAGCGGCAAGAGCACGGGACTCCTGCAGGCCGCCTACAACTACGAGGAGCGCGGACACCGGGTCCTGCTCGCGAAGCCGTCGGTCGACACGAAGGGAGACCGTGAGATCGTCTCGCGCCTCGGGGTCACCCGTACGGTCGACATCGTGTTCTCACCCGAGGCCGACGTCCGGGTCGCGGTCACCGACGCCGGTGCCACCGATCCCGAGTCCGCCCGGCTCGACGGCATGGTCCGCCCGGTCAGCTGCGTGCTCGTCGACGAGGCGCAGTTCCTCACGCCCCGCCAGGTCGACGACCTGTTGCGCATCGCCGTGCTCGACGAGATCCCCGTCATCACCTACGGCATCCGCACGGACTTCCGCACCGAGGCGTTCCCCGGCAGTGCGCGCCTGCTCGAGGTCGCGCACTCCCTCGAAGAGCTGAAGACGATCTGCCGCTGCGGCCGGAAGGCCGTGTTCAACGCCCGCAAGGTCGACGGCCGGTTCGTGTTCGACGGGTCGCAGGTCGCCATCGACGGCGTCGACGTCACGTACGAGTCGTTGTGCGCGAACTGCTACCTGACCGAGTCCGGCGGACGGCTCGACGGCGACTGACGCTCTGCGGTGGCTCTCGCCGGTCGCTGCACGCACCGCCCGAGCGGGCACTTTCCGTCACGCTCGGTGCCCGCGGGCGGCGTGTTCTGCCCGTTCGCAGCGGAATGCTCCCGTGTCGGGCGACGTTGACGCCAGCATGAGCGACGCATCCGTGCACCTGTCCGTCCTCGACCTGGCGACCCGCGAGTACGGCCAGTCCAACACCGAGGCCCTGCAGGGCTCCATCGACATGGGGGTGCACGCCGAGAAGCTCGGCTACGAGCGGTTCTGGGTCGCCGAGCACCACGGGATGCCGGGGATCACGTCGTCGGCGCCGGCAGTGCTGCTGAGCGCCGTGGGGGCAGCGACCTCGACCATCCGGATCGGCTCCGGAGGGGTCATGCTGCCCAACCACGCGCCGCTCGTCGTCGCCGAGCAGTTCGGCACGCTCCGGGCGCTCTACGGGGACCGCGTCGACCTCGGCCTCGGGCGTGCCCCGGGTACCGACGGGGCGACCGCGATGGCGCTGCGCCGCACCGATCGGCTCGACGTCGACGACTTCCCGGACCGCCTGGCCGACCTCATCGGCTTCTTCACCGGCATGGACCCCGCGAACCCCCTCTCCAGGATCCAGGCGGTGCCGGGCTACGGCGACGTGCCGGAGTTCTGGCTGCTCGGGTCCTCCGGGTACAGCGCGCAGGTCGCCGGTGCCCTGGGCGTCTCGTTCGCCTTCGCGCACCACTTCGCGTCGGACAACACCGAGGCCGCCCTGGCGCTCTACCGAGACTCGTTCCGACCCTCGCGCTTCCGGCAGACCCCGAACGCATTGATCGGCGTGCAGGTCGTCACCGACGAGGACCCCGTCGTGGTGTCGGAGCAGTCGGCGCCGGGCATGATCTCCTTCATCCGCATGCGTCAGGGTGCCAAGCCCGAGCCGGTGTCCATGGAGGAGGCCCGCGCGTACGAGTTCAGCGACCTCGAGCGCCGCTTCATCGAGGCGCGGACCGAGCGTCAGGCGTACGGTACGGCGGACGAGGTCGCGGCGAAGATCAACGCGCTCGTGGCGTCGACCGGTGCAAACGGGGTGATCGTCGCTCCCGGTGCTGCGCAGGCGCGGTACCGGCACCAGGCGCTCGACGTGGTCGCTGCGCTGCAGGCGGAGGGGCGGCTCGTGGCTGCGGCGGAGGGCGCTTCCGTCTGACTTGCTCGGGGGCACCGCGCCCGAGGTCGGACAGTGAGCAGAAATGGTCGGGTAGCCGCGCGGCACCCGACCATTTCTGCTCACCATCGCGGGCGCGGCCCTGTGCTGCCTCGGCATCGAGCGCACAACGGGCCGCACCGAGCGCACGGAGCGGCAAAGCAGAAGGCCCTGGTTCTGGAGAACCAGGGCCTTCTTCGTACTGTCTCAACACAGTGTCGGGGTGACAGGATTTGAACCTGCGACCTCCTCGTCCCGAACGAGGCGCGCTACCAAGCTGCGCCACACCCCGCGGTGTGGTCACTCCGTACCGGAGCAACCCCAGAAGTCTATCCGATGTTCGGGGGTGCTCGTGACCACGATGCGAACTCCCGGGCGCGTCGTGCTCAGTCCGTGCGGGCCGTGAGGGTGACGACCACGGCCTCGGGCCGGCAGGCGAACCGGACCGGCGCGTAGATCGACGTCCCGAGGCCCGCAGAGACCTCGAGCCACGACCAGTGTCCCCGGTGCTGCCACTTGTGCAGCCCGCTGACGTACCGTCGCGGCAGGTCGCAGTTCGTGACGAGCGCGCCGACTCCGGGGACCTGCACCTGTCCGCCGTGGGTGTGTCCCGCGAAGATGACGTCGGCACCCTGCGTGACGAAGGCGTCGAGCACCCGGCGGTACGGCGCGTGGGTGATGCCGAGGGCGACGGGGGAGGGGCCGTCCTCGTCCTCCGACCACGGCACGTCGCTGCGCATCTCGTCGACGTTGGTCGGCAGCAGGTCGAGACGGTCCCAGTCGCGGTGGGCGTCGGACGTCCCGAAGAGCTCGAACCGCGATCCGCGGAGCTCGATGGCGTGTGCCTGATCGTTGACGTCGAGCCAACCGAGGGACTCGAAGAACGCCGTCTGCCGGTCGATGTCGAGTTCGACCGGACGCGTGCCGTGCTTGTGGGTGCTCGGGCCGCCGAAGTACTTGAACGGGTTGCGCGGCGTCGGCCCGTAGAAGTCGTTCGACCCGTACGCGAAGGCACCGGGGATGCCGCGGAACGGCTCGAGCGCGTACTCGACCGCGGCGTTGGCCGTGGGGTGACCGAGGTTGTCGCCGGTGTTCACGACGAAGTCGGGCTCGACGAGGCTCAGGTCACGGAGCCACTGCTGCTTGTCGGCCTGCCACGGCGCCATGTGGATGTCGGACAGGTGCAGGACCGTGACGTCGCGTGACCCGGGCGGCAGGACCGGGATGGTCTCCCAGCGGATGCCGAACCGCCGCCGCTCGACGAGCGTCCCCCAGGCTGCGGACGCGGCACCGACGGCCGCGCCCGCAGCGATGACCCCCAGCGCGGCGCGACCGCGGCTCACTTGCAGTCCTTGGGCGCCTTGCCGTTCTTGTCGCCGTACAACGTCAGCGTCACCGCGGAGTCCTTGCTCGCCGCTGCGTGGACGCCCGGATCGACCGAGGCCACGCGGCACGTCTTGCCGGCGCCGCCCTTCTCGTACGAGTCGGAGATGTTCACGTTCGTGAAGCCGAGCTGGTTGAGCTTGGAGCGGGCGGTGTCGAGTGTCGCGCCGGCGATGGCGGGCATCGTGATCTGCGAGCCGTCGGAGGTGTAGACCGTGACGCTCGAACCACTCGACAGCAGCGAGTTCGCGGACGGGGAGGTCGACGAGACGGTTCCGGCCTTCGCCGTGCCCGGCTGCGCGCCGCCGTCCACGTAGGTGAACCCGGCGCCGGTGATGGCGGCCTTCGCCTCGGCGGCGGTCTTGCCGGTCACGTCGGGGACCGCCTTCGCATTGCCACGCAGGGCGGAGGACGACGGGTCGGTGAAGGGGCCGGCCGGGTACAGCGCGTTCATCGGGGTCTGCGCCTGGCGCCAGACATCCGCTCGGGCGCTGGCGTAGGTGCCGCTGACACCGTTGTAGTAGTGGCGGAGGTTGTTCTTGCCGCCGTTGGTGTTGCCCTGCCAGTAGGCCGTCGCGACACGCGAGCTCGAACCGACGAGCCAGATCTGGTCGGCGTCGTCGGTCGTGCCCGTCTTGCCGAACAGCTGCGTACCGTCGTAGGTCTGGGCGCCGACCGCGGTACCGCCGGAGATCGTGCCCTTCATCGCGTAGACCGCGGTCTGCGCGACGGACGGGTCGAGGACCTGCTTGCAGGACTTCGGCTGGCCGCCGAGGCTCTTGCCCTCGGCGTTGGTGACGTTGTCGATGGCGATCGGCGAGCAGAACGTGCCGTTGTTGGCGACACCGGCGTAGGCGGCGGCCATCGTGAGCGGCGCGATGTTGTTCGTGCCGAGGATGGACGACGGGTACGAGTTCAGCTCGGTCTTGTCGTCAGCCGAGTGCACGCCGAGGTCCTCGGCGGTCTGCTTGATGTCGCACAGGTCGAGCTTCGCGGCCATCGAGGCGAACGCGGCGTTGACCGACAGGGCCGTGGCGCGGGCGACCGTGTAGTTGCCGTTCTCGCCCGCGGAGTCGTTCTTCGGCGCCCAGTTGCCGTACGTCGGCTCACCGCAGTGCTGCCAGACCGAGGTGTTGTGCGGCGTCCCGTTCACGGTCTCGTTCAGCCCGTGGCCGGCCTTCAGCCACTGCAGGAGTGTGAAGAGCTTGTAGGTCGACCCGACCTGGAACCCGATGCCGCCGCCGTACTTCTTGTCGACGCTGTAGTTCAGCGACGTCGCCGTCGGCGGGGACTGCAGCGACTGGTCGTAGTCCTTGTTCTGCGCCATCGTCAGGATGCGACCGGTGCCGACCTCGACCGAGTCGAGCGCCGCGCCGAGCTTGAAGTTCGTCTCGGCCTTGTTGTCCCAGGTGTTGAGCACCTGCTTCTGCTGCGCGTTGGCGTCGATGTTCAGCGTCGTCTGGATCTTGTAGCCGCCGTTGCGCCACGCGGTGTCGCGTTCCTTCTGGGTGGCCCCGAGCTGCGACATCTCCTTGACGACCTTGACGGCGTAGTCGCAGAAGAACTGCGAGCCGTCCCCGACCGAGGCGCGGCAACCCTGCGACGGCTGCGTCAGGTGGACGTAGTCCTTCGGGTTCGACTTGACGGCCTGGTCGTACTCGGCCTTCGTCAGGTGCTTCTGCGCGTACATCGACTTGAGGATGACGTCACGGCGGGCGACGTTGGCCTCGTAGTACTTCGGGTTCGACAGGTTGCGCGTGTTCGGCGACTGCACGATCGCGAGGATCGAAGCGGCCTCGGCAGGGGTGAGGTCGGTCGCGCTCTTGTTGTAGTAGTGCTGCGCCGCTGCCTGCACGCCGTAGGTCTGGTCGCCGAAGTACGCGATGTTGAGGTACCCGGTGAGGATCTCCTTCTTCGTGTACTTCTTGGCGAGGCCGATCGCGAGCTTCATCTCCTCGAGCTTGCGAGGGATGGAGGTCTCGGTCGCCGCCTGGTAGGCCTTGAGCTGCTCTTCCTTCGTCGGGAGCTCCAGCGCCTGGTTCATCTTGATGTTGCGGACGAGCTGCATGGTCAGCGTCGACCCACCGCCCGACTCGCCGAGGCCGCCCGCGAGGGAGCCCACGCCGGCGCGGACCAGCGAGGTCATGTCGACACCGCCGTGGTCGTAGAAGCGCTTGTCCTCGCCGTCGATGGCCGCGTTCTTCAGCTGGTCGCTGATCTGGTCGAACTTCAGCTCCTGACGGTTCTGGTCGTAGACCGTCGCGAAGTGCACGCTCTTGCCGCCCTGGTACGCGTACAGCTCGTTGCGCTGCGGGAGGTCACCGATCTCGATGTACTCCGGCAGGGACTCGAACACGCCGATCGTCGACGTCGTGGTAACCCCGGCCACCGCGATGGCGGGGGTGACACCGATCGTGACGAGCAGACCGGCGAGCACGCTGAAACCGACGAATCCGACGAAGGCGCCGACTGCAGAGACGGGCTTGGTCCGCGAGGCAGACGTCTTCTGGGCAGACATAGGATGCAGCCTAAACGACACCGCCGACTGAAAGGCTGGCAAGGAACTCCATGACTCGCTGGGAATACCTCACGACCCCGTTGATCATCCACAACACCACTGCCATCCTCAACAACTTCGGTGACGAGGGGTGGGAGCTCGTCCAGGTCGTCACCGGCCCAGAAGGCGGACTCGTCGCCTACCTGAAGCGCCCGAAGGCCGACGCGTGAGCGTCGCCGATCGGCTCGCCGAGCTCGGACTGACCCTGCCGGCCGTCGCCGCCCCGGTCGCGGCCTACGTGCCCGCGGTCGTCACCGGCGGGTACGTGTACACGGCCGGCCAGCTGCCTTTCGTGGACGGTGCCCTGCCGGTCACGGGCAAGGTCGGCCAGTCGGTCGACGTCGACACCGCGACGACGCAGGCGCGGGTGGCCGCACTCAACGCGCTCGCCGCTGTCGAGTCCGTCGCCGGCTCGCTGGACCGGGTCGCCCGGGTCGTGAAGGTCACGGTGTTCGTGGCGTCGGACCCGACCTTCACCGGGCAGCCCGGCGTCGCGAACGGCGCGTCGAACCTCGTCGGCGACGTGTTCGGCGACGCCGGCGTCCACGCGCGGAGCGCGGTGGGTGTCGCCGTCCTGCCCCTCGACGCGCCCGTCGAGGTCGAGCTGGTGGTGGAGCTGACCGACTGACGGACCGTCAGCGGCGCACGTCACGCGAGCCGCGCCTCCTGGCGGACCGCCCTGGGCCCACGCCGCCGGTTCCGGACCGACGCGCCAGCGGCGGGTCGGCCGTGTCGGTGGGGAGAGGCGCGGCTCGCGTCGTTCCTGCTACATGAGTTCCGCGATGGTCGCCATGATCGTCGGGTCGGCGAGCGTGGTCGTGTCGCCGATGCGGCGGCCCTCGGCCGCGTCGCGCAGCAGCCGACGCATGATCTTGCCGGACCGCGTCTTCGGCAGCTCGGGGACGATCACCACCTGTCGGGGCTTCGCGATCGCGCCGATGCGCGTGCCCACCCAGTTGCGGAGCTCCGTGGCGACGGAATCGCGGTCGACACCGTCCGCGGCTTCGGCCGTGAGGATGACGTAGGCGACGACCGCCTGCCCCGTGGTCTCGTCGGCCGCGCCGACGACCGCGGCCTCGGCCACACCCTCGTGCCCGACCAGCGCGGACTCGATCTCGGCCGTCGACAGGCGGTGCCCCGACACGTTCATCACGTCGTCGACGCGACCCTGGATCCAGATGTCGCCCTGCCCGTCCAGCCGAGCGCCGTCGCCGGCGAAGTAGCGGCCGGGGAACCGCGACCAGTAGGTCTCGACGAACCGGTCCGGGTCGCCCCAGATGCCGCGGGCCATCGAGGGCCAGGGCTCGGTGATGGTGAGGTAGCCGCTCTCGCCAGGGTCGGCGCGGTGACCCTCGTCGTCCACGATCTCGGCGACGATGCCGGGCAGCGGTGTCTGGGCGGCACCGGGCTTGAGCTTCGTGACGCCGGGCAGGGCCGAGATCATGATCGCTCCGGTCTCGGTCTGCCACCACGTGTCGACGATCGGCGTGCGGTCGTGGCCGATGACCTGGCGGTACCACTGCCAGGCCTCGGGGTTGATGGGTTCGCCGACGCTGCCGAGCAGGCGGAGGCTCTCGAGGCTGCGGGCCTCGGGGATCTGCCGACCGGCCTTCATCGCCGCGCGGACCGCGGTCGGAGCGGTGTAGAGGACCGTGACGCCGTACGCGTCGACGAGGTCCCACCAGCGGCCGGGCTTCGGTTCGTCGGGGGTGCCCTCGTAGAGGACCTGCGTGACGCCGTTCGCGAGGGGCCCGTAGACGACGTAGGAGTGCCCGGTAATCCAGCCGATGTCCGCGGTGCACCAGTAGACGTCCCGGTCAGGGTGCATGTCGAACACGTTCTTGTGCGTGTAGGCGGCCTGGGTGAGGTACCCGCCGGAGGTGTGCACGATGCCCTTCGGCTTCCCGGTCGTGCCGGAGGTGTAGAGGATGAAGAGGGGTGTCTCGGCCGGGAAGGCCTGCGCGTCGTGGGTGGTGTCCGCCTTCGCCAGTTCGTCGTGCCACCAGAGGTCGCGGTCGTTCCAGGCGATCTCGTTGCCGCCGCGCTTGACGACGAGCACGTGTTCGACGCTGTCGGTGCCCTCGCCCTCGAGCGCCTCGTCGACCGCCGGCTTCAGCGGGGAGACGGCCCCGCGCCGCCACCCGCCGTCCGCCGTCACGACGAGCTTCGCGCCGGCGTCCTCGATGCGAGCACGGAGGCTCTCCGCGCTGAACCCGCCGAAGACGACCGAGTGGATCGCGCCGATGCGGGCCACGGCGAGCATCGTGACGACGGCCTCGGGGATGAGGGGGAGGTAGACGACGACGCGGTCGCCCTGCTCGACGCCGAGGTCGGTGAGCATGTTCGCTGCGCGCTGCACGTCGGCGCTCAGCTCGGCGTAGGTGATGCGACGTGTGTCGCCCGGGGCGCCCTCGAAGTGGATCGCCACCCGCTCTCCGTTGCCGGCGCGGACGTGCCGGTCGAGGCAGTTCTCCGCGACGTTGAGCTCTCCGTCGGCGAACCACTTCGCGAACGGTGCTCCGGACCAGTCGAGGGTCTTCGTGAACGGCGTCCGCCAGTCCAGGAGTGCGCGGGACTGGTCGGCCCAGAACGCCTCGCGGTCGGCGGAGGCGGCCTCGTGCAGATCCTCGTGCGCGACCGCGTCGGCGACGAACTCCGGCGACGGGGCGAACGTGGCGTCGTCTGCGTCCGGGGAGTCCGGGCGGCCGGGAGCTCCGTCGTTGCGGGGGTCGGTCTGGGTCGGAGCGGACATCGATGTCCTTTCGCGTCGTTGCGGCAGGGGTGCAGTCGGAGACTACCCCTCGGTACGGGCGCAGGTCGGCGCGGGCGGCGGGCGTGCCGGGGTCCCGGACGCACGTGCCGGCGGTGTTCGCTCACGGCGTGCACCGCGGCACGCCCGGAAGTGGATCCGGGGGTTGCTTCGGCAGGCCGATCATGGGGTACAGTAGATCCCGCTGGACTCGTTTCCGGCGGCAGCGGTTCGGATTCCCCCCAATCCACCGATGTCAAGGCGGCACCTGTTCCCCCCAACTGGTGCCGCCTCTTCTCGTTTCCGGGCCTCCAGTCGTTCGATGGCGCCCCTCCGACGGTCGAGATCCGACGTCGATCCGCGCGGGCATGCCGAACGGTGGACAGACCTGTCCATGATCCTGCATGGACTTCGACGGTGCGGCGATCGCGTGCTGCTGCTCGCGCCGTCCGCTCCGCCGCTGGTGCCGGGACGATCGGGCACCGCCGACCGGACCGAGACCGAGTGGGGTACGGCTTTGCGTGTCGGGGGACAAATCGGCCCGTTGCTCGCGGTGCGACGGGTGGTCCACAGCGGGGGACGTGGACCCACGTGCCACGACCGCCGCTCCCTACTCTCTGGTCGCATGCACCGACACCGTGCCGACGCCCCCTTCCTGCCGGGCGCCAAGCGACCGTCCCGGCGTCGCGACGTCCTCGCCGCCGAGTTCGAGGAACTCGCCGCGCTCGTCGGCGACGCGGGCGTCACGGACGTCCTCGTGGTCGGCGGCCGCGGGACGTGGGTCGACCGGGGGCGCGGGCTCGAACGCGCCGCACCCGAGCTGCCCGAGCGACGTGTGCGCGAACTCGCGACCGAACTGGTGGCACGGGGCGGGCGGCACGTCGACGAGACCACACCCTGCGCGGACGTCCGTCACGGCGACGGGATCCGAGTGCACGTCGTGCTCGCACCCGTGTCCGTCGGCGGGACCGCGGTGTCCGTCCGACTCCCCGCACCGGGCAGGCCGACGCTGCAGTCGCTCGAGGCGCTCGGAGCGTTCACCCAGGTCCCTCGAGCGGTCGTCGAGCGGGCGGTCGACGAGCGCCGCAACGTGCTCGTCACCGGCGCGACGGGGAGCGGCAAGACCACCGTGCTCGCTGCGATGCTGTCGGCCGTCCCGCCCGACGAACGGATCGTCACGGTCGAGGACGTCGCCGAGCTCCGGATCGACCACCCGCACGTCGTCTCCCTCGAAGCACGGCAGGCGAACGCCGAGGGGGCCGGAGCGCTCGGCCTGGAGCGGCTGGTCCGCGAAGCCCTCCGCATGCGACCCGACCGCATCGTCGTCGGGGAGTGCCGAGGTGCCGAGGTCCGCGAACTCCTCTCGGCCCTCAACACCGGGCACGACGGGGGAGCGGGGACGGTCCACGCGAACGGGATCGCCGACGTCGCTGCACGGCTCGAGGCACTCGGTGCGCTCGCCGGACTCGGGCCGGAGTCGCTCGCCCGGCAGGCGGTCAGCGCCCTCGACCTGGTCCTGCACGTCGAGCGGCGTGCGGGCCGGCGGCGGCTGGGAGCGGTGGGCGCGTTCCGCATCGGCCCGGACGGGAGGCTCGTCGTCCGTCCGGCGGACGGGTCACGGTGAGACGGTCGGTGCGACCAGTGCCACCCCTGCGCGACGGTGCGGCAGCGGCCCGCACGTTGGACCGGGTCGCGACCCTCGTCGCCGCCGGTGTCCCGCCTGCCCGAGCGTGGGCACTGGTCGGCGGCTTCCCGGACGACGCCGGTCCCGCCTGGCGGGACGTGTCCGCCGTGCTCCGCGTCGCCGAGCGCACCGGGGCGCCGTCGGCGAGCACGATCCGCGCACTCGCCGGCGCCCTCCGTCGGTCGGCGGC
>NZ_JAUZED010000063.1 GCF_030705415.1 Curtobacterium sp. A7_M15
TCCGCCCGGGCGCCGCGCGAGCCGCGCCGACGGGCCGGCCCGCCGCGGGCCCTACCGCGCGACCGGGTTCCGCATCGCCCCCGCCCGGATGAGCGACGACGACTGGTCCGCCAGGTCCACCATCGACAGCGTGTTCCGCAGCTGCAGCCGGTTCAGGCAGGAGTGCTCGAACGCCGGTACCCGCAGGTCCAGGGGCCGACGACGCTCCGGGTGGGCTGCGGCGTGCGCGTCGACGCACTCCCCCACCGCCTGCCAGAACCGCGACTCCGGCAGCACCCCGTCGTCGTCGAGGATCGCCGCCACGAACCGCAACACCCCGTCGAACACGTCGGTGAACACGGCGAGCGCCGCTTCGTCGTCGTCCACCGGGTGCACGATGCGCTCGATGTCGACGGGGACCGGTCGGTCGGCGTGGTGTCCGAGCACCGCGACCTCCTCCCCGATGTCCTTCATCACCGCACGCACCACGATCCCGTCCCGCACGACGAGCACGAGGTTCTCGCCGTGCGGCATGAACACCAGGTCGTGCACGGTCAGGCAGTGCACGACGGGCAGCAGGTACGCGTCGAGCCAGTGCCGCACCCACTCGTCGGCCGGCAGTCCCGACGACGCGATCAGCGCCGAGACCACGGCGTCCCCGTCCGCGTCCCGGTGCAGCAGGGCAGCCATCGTCAGCAGCCGCTCGCCCTCGGCCAGCCGCGGGACCGGGCTCTCCCGCCACAGTGCGGCGAGCATCTTCCGCTGCGGAGAGGGCACGTCGACCCGGTGGTAGGCGTCGCCGGTGTAGCCGATCGCCGCGTGCTCCCGGAGGACCGAGAAACCGGCGTCGACCAGCGTCGCATCGGCGGACACCAGCGCCGCGACCCAGTCGTTCACCGCCGGGGTGTTCCGCATGTACGCGGGCGACATCCCCCGCAGGAACCCCATGTTCTGCACGGCGAGCGCCGTCTTGACGTACGAACGCTCCGGGTGCGAACGGTCGAACGCCGTCCGGATCGACTGCTGGGGCTGGTACTCGTCCGGCCCCTCACCGAGGTCGACCAGGTCCTGCCGCCCGAGGTCCGGCGCGAACGTCACGGCGATCCGGTGCTGCCACTGCCAGGGGTGCACGGGGATCCACACGTAGTCGTCGGGGTCGAGTCCCCTGGTCACGAGCACGGCCCGGAACCCGGCGGTCGTCTCCGGGTCGAGCTCGGCCGCCCAGTGGTCGTGCTCGGTGCGGTCCGCGGCGAGCGCGAGGTGCGTGCAGGCCCGGCGTGCGGCGAGCCATCGGTAGCGGAAGCGACCGCCGACCTCGGGGGCGTACGCGCGGTACTCGTCGAGCCCGAACCCGATCCGCCCGTTCGCCGCCACGAACGCGGGGTGCCCCTCGGTCATCGCCGACTCCACGTCCTGGAACGAGGCGACGACGCGGTCCGCCCCCTCGGTGCGCCCACGGGCGAGCTGCGCTGCGGACGGTCCACCGCGACGGTGCTTCGCGGCCGCGCCGGCGAGGGTGGAGGCGATCTCCTCGAGGTACGTGCCGAGCAGCGCGTCGGGGATCCCGAGCACGTGGCGCAGCTCGATGACGAGGTCCTGCGCGCTGAGCGGTGCCGCCGAGCCGGCACGGGTACGGGTCAGCGACGCCTCGTCGATCGACCAGTGCTCGAGCAGGTGGCGACGAGCTCGGAACCGGTAGGTCGACTCCCCCGCGTCGAGCCGCCAGCCGTCGCCGTCCGGCTGCGGTTCCACGAGGCGCTCGTGCGTGAACTCCGCGATCGACTTCGCCACGAGGTGCCGTTCGGCCGGTCCGAGGTGCTCCGGCCGGAGGTGTGCTGCCGGCCCGTCGCCGTCCGGCAGTCCGATCCGGCCGGTGTCGAGGACGGACAGCAGCGCGCGCTTGCCGTCGACGTCCACCTCGCGCAGCACGCGGAAGCCGACCTCGGCGTTCTTCGCGTGCACGGCGGTGTTCCGGACGTCGGGCTCGACGACGACGCGGCGTGCTCCGAGGACGTCGCGGCAGTGGTCGACCACGGTGCGCATGACGGCGCTCGTCAGCCCGTGCACGCGGCCGTCGGCGGGCGGCGGCGCGACGAGCAGGTGCATGCCGACGTCGCCGGGTTCGGCGGCGAACACGTCGGTGAGCAGGACCCGAGCCGGGTCGTACGTCTCCGCGAGGAACACCGGCACGCCGTCACGACGGCCGAGCCACGCCGCCTGCGCGGGATCCGCCTGCACGTTGGTGAGGTACGTCCGCACCGCTTCGACGTCGAGGTGCCCCATCTCCCACCACGACGACGCGGGGTGCGCGAGCCACGACTGCACGAGTGCGGCGTCACGATCCGGGTCCACGGGTTCGATTGCCAGGAGGCGCGGCTCGGCCCCGCCGTCGTGCGTCACGCCGGGCAGGGTGGTCACGTCGACGGTCATGCGGAGACCTCCGTGCGCTCGGCCGCGCGCCGGGGCGGCGCGCTGGCCGCGGTGCTGCCCCGTGCCGTGGAGCGGGCCGAGGCGGGCAGGCCGAACTCCTGGAAGGCGATCCGTGCCTCCAGGCCGTACACGGGCCGACCCGTGACGGACCGGATGATCGACGCGTTCCGCCACGCCCCCATGCCGAGGTCCGGGGCGGTGAGGCCGTGCGTGTGCTCCTCGGCGTTCTGCACCCAGATGCGGCCGCCGAGCCGGTCGACGTGGTGGTCGCGTGCGACCGCGAGGCGCCCCCGGGAGTCGCGGGCGACGAGGTGTTCGACCGGCGCGAGGAACCCCGCGGACCGCGGGCGGTACCCGGTCGCCAGGACCAGCCGCTCCACCTCGTGCTCGTACGTCTCGCCGAGCTGCTCGTGCCGGAGCGTCAGCCGGTACGTCCCCCGGTCCGCCAGCCAGACGGCGTCGGTCACGCTCGTCTCGGTCCGGAGCGTCGTCGGCACCGGCCCCGTCGCGCTGAGCCGGTACAGCTGGTCGTAGAGCTCGTCGACGAGGTCCGCGCTGATGCCCTTGTACAGCCCGCGCTGCTCACGGCCGAGGTGGTCGCGGACGTCCTCGGGCAGGGCGTGGAAGTGGTCCGTGTACTCCGGGCTCGTCATCTCGAGCGTCAGCTTGGTGTCCTCCATCGGGAAGAACCGTGGTGAGCGGGTGATCCAGTCGAGGCGGTAGCCGTCCCGACGGACGTCCTCGAGGAGCTCGCGGTAGACCTCGGCGGCGGACTGGCCACTGCCGACGACGGCGATGCTGCGTGCCGTCCGCAGCGCGTCGCGGTTCGGCAGGAACGCGGCAGAGTGGATCGCGGGACCCTCGATGCCCCGCAGGGGTGCGGGGACGGACGGCTCCGTGCCGATGCCGACGACGACGTGGCGAGCGCGGTACGTCTCGGGACCCTGATCGGTCTCGGCGTGCACCGTGAACAGGTCGGTCGTCACGTCGTGCTCGACGGCCGTGACCCGCCGACCCCAGCGGAGCGTGTCCAGCCGGTCGGCGGCCCAGCGGCAGTACGCGTCGTACTCGCTGCGGAGGGGGTGGAAGTCCTCGCGGATGTAGAAGGGGTAGAGCCGACCGGTCTCCTTGAGCCAGGCGAGGAACGAGAACGGCGAGGTCGGGTCGGCCATCGTCACCAGGTCCGCCATGAAGGGCACCTGGATCGTGGCGTCGTCGAGCATCATGCCGTGGTGCCAGGCGAAGCCGTCGGCGGCGTCGAGGAACACCGCGTCGACGTCGTCGAGCGGAGCGGTGAGGCAGGCGAGGCCGAGGTTGAACGGCCCGATGCCGACGCCGATCAGGTCGTGCACGCGTGCGTCGCTGTCGTGGGTCATCGCGCTGCTCCCTCGGGCGCCGTGGCGATCGCACGGACGCGTACCGCCGTCGCGACCACGTGATCGAGCGCCGTCCGCATCTGGGCCGGGGTCGTCTCCGGGTTGAGCAGCGTGAGCTTGTTGCACGGGCGTCCGTCGATCACGGTCTTCGCGATGAGCACCTGGCCCTCCGCCAGGAGGGCCGCACGGATCGGCCCCACCAGCGCGTCGGCGTCCGCGTCGGTCACGCCCGCAGGCTGCCACCGGAACAGCACGGTGCTGAGTTGCGTCGGCGCGACGAGCACGAGGTCCGGGTGCTCGTCGACGATCGCGTGGGTCGCCGCCGCGAGGTCGATCACCGCGTCGAACGCCCGCCCGATGGCCTCGGCGCCGGTCGCTCGGAGGGTCGCCCAGAGCTTCAACGCGTCGAACCGCCTGGTGGTCTGCAGGGACTTGTCGACCTGGTTCGGCTCGGCGGCGTCCTCGGGGTTGAGGTAGTCCGCGTACCAGGCGGTGCGGCGCAGGTCGGCGGGGTCACGCACGACGAGCGCGCTCGACGACACCGGCTGGAAGAACGACTTGTGCAGGTCGGTGGTCACGCTCCTCGCCCGTTCGATCCCGTCCAGCAGGTGCCGACGGGTCGGGGACACGAGCAGACCGCACCCGTAGGCGGCATCGACGTGGAGCCAGACGTCCTCGAGGTCGCACACGTCGGCGATCGGCTCGAGCGGGTCGATCACCCCACGGTCGGTGGTCCCCGCCGTGGCGACGACGGCCATCGGGATCCGGCCGGCCGCACGGGCGGCGGCGATCGCCTCGGCGAGGGCCGCGGGACGCATCCGGCCGCTCTGGTCGGTGGGAACGTCGACGACGGCGTCGTCGGGCAGGCCGAGGAGCCGGGAGGACTTGCGGACGCTGAAGTGGGACTCGGCGGTGGCGAAGACGGTGAGGCGAGTCTCGGCGGCTGCGGTCGCTGCTGTCGCGGTCGCTGCTGTCGCTGCTGTCGCTGCCTCACGCGCCAGCAGCAGTGCCTGCAGGTTCGACTGCGACCCACCGGAGGTGAACACCCCGTCGCCGCCCGCGAACCCGATGCGCCCGGCGAGCCAGGCGACCACGTGCCGCTCGATGTCGGTCCCGATCCGCGACTGGTCCCAGGTGTCGACCGAGGTGTTCACGGCGGCGAGCACCGACTCCGCCGCGACCGCGGGCAGCGCGACCGGGCAGTTGAGGTGGGCGAGGTACGCGGGGTCGTGGAACCAGACCGCCTCGCGGACGAACAGGTCGTCGAGCTCGGCGAGCGCTCCGTCCGTCCCGAGGGGCTCCGCGTCGAGATCGACGGCCGCCACGCGCGCCCGGAGCTCATCAGCGGTGGTGTCGGTCGTCGGTCGGTCGACGGCGGAGATGCGGTCCGCGAGGCGATCGACCGTCGCGACGACGCCGGTCCGGTAACGCTCGGCGTTGGCTGAGGTCAATAATTCGATGAGGGCTGTCACGTTAGGTAAGGCTAACCTCACCTCGACGGGATTGTCACGTGCGACAGCCCGCCCCCGACCTGGCCGGGCGCGTCGAGTCAGGCGTTCAGCGCCTCAGAGCTTCTCGATCGGGGCGATCTTGATGAGGAGCTTCTTGCGGCCCGCGGCGTCGAACGCGATCTCGGCGATGCGCTTGGCACCGACGCCGGTCACCGCCGACACCGTGCCTTCACCGAAGTCGACGTGCTTGATGCGGTCGCCCGCCGCGAGTTCCATGTCCCCGTTGTCACGAACCTGTCCGGACACGCGGTTCGCCCACTCGGTCTTCGGGCGGGTCTTCGCAGCAGCCGCCGCCCGGTCGTACGAGCCACCGCCCCAGCCGCCACCGCCGCGGTACCCGCCGCCGGCGCCGGGGCCACTCGCGCCGGGACCGCCGCGACGCGCATTGAGGGCCCGCGGTTCGGTACCGCCGCGACTGTTCGCCATGCCGGGAGACTGCTTCCACTCGATGAGCCCCTCGGGGATCTCCTGCAGGAAGCGGGACGGCATCGCCACGTTCACGTCACCGAACTGCGCCCGGGTCATCGCGAGCGACAGGAAGAGGGACTTCTTCGCACGGGTGATGCCCACGTAGAAGAGCCGGCGTTCCTCGGACGGGCCACCGGGCTCGTTCGCGGACATGCGGTGCGGGAGCAGGTCTTCCTCGACGCCGGTCAGGAAGACCGCGTCGTACTCGAGCCCCTTCGCCGTGTGCAGGGTCATGAGCGACACCGTGCCCGACGAGTCGTCGAGCTCGTCCGCGGCCGCGACGAGCGAGACCTCGGTCAGGAAGTCGGACAGTGTGCCCTCGGGGTTGTTCTTCTGGAACTCCCGCGTCACCGCGACGAGTTCGTCGATGTTGTCCGCGCGGGCAGCGTCCTGCGCGTCCGGTGACTTCCGGAGGTTCTCGAGCAGTCCGGAGCCGTCGAGCAGCTGGGTGAGGGTGTCCACGACCGGCTGGGTCGCGGCGCGCGACGAGACGTCGTCGAGCAGCGCGGCGAAGGCCGTGATCGCGTTCCGGACCTTCGGGCCGAAGCCGAGCTCGTCGGCGTGCCGGAGGGCTTCGCGCATCGTCGTGTCGTGCTCGTCGGCGTAGCGCTGCAGTGTCGTCTCGGTGACGGCACCGATGCCGCGCTTCGGCACGTTGAGGATGCGACGGAGCGCCATCGGGTCGGCAGGGTTCGCCACGGTGATCAGGTACGCCATGGCGTCCTTGATCTCGGCACGCTCGTAGAACTTGGTCCCGCCGAGGACCCGGTACGGGATGGCCGCACGGATGAAGATCTCCTCGAGCGCACGGGTCTGCGAGTTCGTCCGGTAGAACACCGCCATGTCGCGGTAGTCGGTGCCGTCCTCGTGCAGCCGCTGGATCTCGTCGGCGACGAACTGGGCCTCGTCGTGGCCGGTGTAGCCCGTGAACCCGACGATCTTGTCGCCGGCGCCGACGTCCGTGAACAGGTTCTTCGCCTGCCGGTCGAAGTTGTTCGCGATGACGGCGTTGGCCGCGTCGAGGATGTTCTGCGTCGACCGGTAGTTCTGCTCGAGCAGGATCACCTTCGAGTTCGGGAAGTCCCGCTCGAACTCGACGATGTTGCGGATGTCCGCCCCGCGGAAGGCGTAGATCGACTGGTCGGAGTCACCCACGACCGTCAGGGACGCCGGAGCGATGGACCCGTCCGCCTCGCGCATGCGGGCGACGTGCTGGCCGGCGTCCTCGAGCTTGTCCACCTGCTCGACCGGGACCGGCCGGGTGAGCTCGCGGATGAGCGCGTACTGCGCGTGGTTGGTGTCCTGGTACTCGTCGACCAGGACGAACCGGAACCGCCGCTGGTAGAGCGCGGCGACGTCCGGGAAGGCGCGGAAGAGGAAGACCGTCTGCCCGATGAGGTCGTCGAAGTCGAACGCGTTCGCCCGACGGAGCTCGTTCGTGTACCGCCGGAAGACCTCGGTGAACATGACCTCTTGCGGGTCGTTCGCGTTGATGTTCCGCGCGTAGGAGTCGATGTCCTGCAGCTCGTTCTTGAGCTTCGAGATCTTCGAGGCCGCGGCACCGACGGTGAGCCCGAGGGAGTCGGCCTCGAGCTCCTTGATGATCCGCTTGAGCAGCGCCCGGGAGTCGGCGGAGTCGTAGATCGTGAACGACTGGGGGAACCCGAACCGCTCGGCTTCGCGGCGCAGGATCCGCACGCACGCCGAGTGGAAGGTCGAGATCCACATGCCCTCGGCCTCGCCGCCGACGAGCGCACGGACCCGCTCACGCATCTCGGCGGCGGCCTTGTTCGTGAACGTGATCGCCAGGATCTGCGACGGCCAGGCTTCGCGGTTGGCGAGGAGCAGGGCGATGCGCCGGGTGAGGACACTCGTCTTGCCGGAGCCGGCACCCGCCACGATGAGCAGGGACTCGCCGCGGTACTCGACGGCTTCCTTCTGCTGGGGGTTCAGACCCGCGGTGAACGGGTCCTCGTACGAGGCGGTTCCGCCACCCTGTTCGGGCGACGAGTCGAATGGGTCCAGCACGATCGTCATGTCCGGGACAGTCTAGGCCGGACCCCCGACAGCCGAGCGGGCCAGGACCGCCAGGTCGGTGTGGTCGGCGAACACCCCGTCCAGGCCGGTCCGGACGACCGACGTGTACCAGCGCTCCCAGTCACCGAAGGCAGCCAGGTCGCCGCCCCGTCGCAGCGGCCCGGGCAGGAACCGGTTCTCCGGCCGCAGGGTCCAGGCGTAGACGGCGAGCCCGGCGTCGTGCGCCCGGTCGACGATCGCGCTGCGGACCGGCGTCGGGTCGTCGAGCGCGACGCTGTCCACCCCGGCCATCAGCGTCCCCAGGTCGACGCTGATCCCGTGGAACTCGGTCGCGAACGCGGCGAGCGCGTCGTCGGACCGTTCAGCCGCGTAGGTGGGAGCCAGCGCCCCGTGGGACGCGACCTCGTCGGCGGCGCTGCCCCGCGCCTCCTGGAGGTAGACGAGCCGCCCACCGGTCCCGCGCTCCCGCAGGTCCCGCAGCACGCCCTTCTCGAAGCTCTCGACGGTGAGCCGCTCGTCCCCGCGCCACCCGTGCTCGGCGAGGGCCGCGTCGAGGAGCTGCCCCATCGGGAAGCCCACGCGACCGAAGAAGTCGGCGTGCTTGACCTCCGCGACGAGCCCGACCGGACGGGGTGCCGCATCGAGGATCGCGAGCAGGTCCTCGAGGCGGAGGACCGGCTCCTCGCCGTCGTGCTCCGCCGAACCGGGTCGCAGGGCGGGGAGGCGCTCACGGGTCCGCAGCGTCCGCAGCTGTGCCCACGTGAAGTCCTCGGTGAACCACCCCGTCACCTGCTGCCCGTCGACCGTCTTCGTCGTCCGCAGGTGCCGGAACTCCGGGTGGTCGGCGACGTCGGTCGTGCCGGAGACCTCGTTCTCGTGCCGGAGCACCAGCACGCCGTCCTTCGTCGGCACGAGATCGGGCTCGATCGCGTCGGCGCCGAGCTCGATCGCGAGCTCGTAGGCGCTCCGCGAGTGCTCGGGACGGTAGCCGGACGCGCCGCGGTGGGCGATCACCAGGGTCATGGGCGCACCATACCGATCCCGCGTGGTCGCGAGGTGACCGGTCAGCGCACCCAGACCACGATGCCGGTGAGGTCGTTCAGCACCGCCGCGACGCCTGCCCGCAGTGCCCGCCCGGCGCGCTCCGGGGTGAAGGTCGACGGGTCGTGGTGGCTCGACGGACCGAGACCCTCACCGCGGAAACCCCCACCGGTCCAGTCCGCCGCCGTCACGTTCGACGTCGGCTCGGCGATCTCCGCGCCGAGCACGAGGAACTGCTGGTGCAGGGCACTCGGTGACACCGCGGCGAGCGGGTCGACCATGTCGTCACCGACGCTGATCACCAGGTCCGGGTGCTCGTCCACCGCGCGTGCGACCGCGGCCACACGGTCGTCGGGGTCTGCCGCGACGACGCGCGTGAGGGAGACGTCCTCGGCTGCGGCCCAGGACGCGACCGCGGCCGCGAGGGTCCGGGCGGCCCGGCCGTCCGCGGGGTCCACCCGACCGGCCTCGGCGTCGGCCTGGTCGGAGAGGAGGACCACCTCGTAGTGCGACGGCGGGTGCACCGCGGACCACGAGCCCGGTGCCGGCGAGACGGTCGACTCCGGAGCGGGGACACGGCCCGCTGCGAGGAACCCCTCACCGAGCGCGCTGCTCGATGCGGCGGGCCCAGTGGCCGACGTCGTGGTCGTGGTCGTGGTCGTCGAGCACGCCGCCAGCGAGAGCGCGCCGGCCGCGGCGAGTGCGACGGCGGTCAGGGAGACGGCCGGGTGGAACACGGCCGTCCGGGAGGCGGTCGTCCGGGAGGCGGTCGTCCGCGACACGGTCGTCCGGGCAGGCAGGCGGGTCACGTCGGGCTCCAAGGGCGTGTGGGTCGCGGCCGGGGCCGCGGCGATCACCGACATGGAACCACGGCCGGACGGGTCGACCGGCCCGTCGGAGCCGCTGTCCGTGTGCCGTCCAGCTGTTGGTCGCCCTCCGTTCACCTCCGGGTCGCCCGCGGCCCGGATCGTCTGCGCGGTGACCTCCGGAACCACCCGCCACGCACGACCAGCACGCCGTTCGCTCCTGATCCGCCTCGTCTGCGCCGCGATCGTGGTCGGCGCCGCCGTCGCCGGGGTGCTCGCCACCGCGTCCCCGGCGAGCGCCCACGGGTTCAGCTCGGTCGTGTACGCGCACGTGACGTCGTCGGAGGCGGAGCCGGAGACGGTCCACGCGGAGCTCGGCCTCGAGTACGACCTCATGCTCGTGTCGGTCGGGACGAGCGAGCACGACGACCCCTTCTACCGACAGGGGCAGGCGGCGTGGGACGACGGGGACTTCCCGCGCATGGTGCAGGTGGCCGAGGCGCACACCGACTCCCTGAGCGACTACGTCCTCGACCGGTTCTCGGTGTCCTCGGCAGGGCGGTCCTGCCACGGGGAGCTCGAGAAGACGATCACGGTGGACATGCAGGACGAGGTGCCGTACGCCGAGGTCGCCGTGGACTTCACGTGCCCGCAGCCCGACCGCACGCAGCCCGGACACGTCGTGACGTCCTCGCTGTTCCCGGACCGGGAGTCCTTCGTGACGGACACGAAGACGATCGTGACCTACGACGTCGACGGCAAGCAGGGATCGGCGACGCTCGATGCATCGCAACGGTCGTTCTCGACCGAGCAGTCCGCCGGTGCGCGGTTCTGGGAGTTCTTCCGCCTCGGCGCCGAGCACCTGCTCACGGGGATCGACCACATCCTGTTCCTCGTCGCACTGATCGCCGGGTCACGGCGACTCCGCGAGGTCGTCTTCACCGCGTCCGCCTTCACCGTCGCGCACTCGATCACCTTCATCCTCGCCGCCCTGGGGGTCGTGAGTCCGCCCGCGATCGTCGTCGAGCCGCTCATCGCGCTGTCGATCGCGGCGGTCGCCGGCTGGTACCTGTGGCGCCTCTGGCGGCGCCGGTCGAAGGCGGACGAGCTCGTGGTCGGCGACCACGGGCGGTTCTCCCTGGACCGCGCCGGATGGTCCCGCCTCGCCGTGGTGTTCGGGTTCGGGCTCATCCACGGTCTCGGGTTCGCCGGGGCCCTCGGCATCCACGAGGCGTTCTCGTGGCAGTTGCTCGTGTCGCTCCTCGTGTTCAACGTCGGCATCGAGGCGGTGCAGCTGGCGATCATCGTGATCGTGTTCCCGCCGCTCGCCCTGTTGCGTCGGAAGGCGCACCGGGCGTCGCTGTGGGTGACCGGTGCCGTGACGGCCGGGGTCTTCGTGATGGGCATGATCTGGTTCGTGCAACGTCTCGCCGCAGGTTGACGGAGCCGTACCTCGTGACATCAGGGCCTGATCGTCACGCAGCGTTCACCAATGCGTTTCCCAGCACATGCAGAGTCTCGGATGGCCCATCACCCCATCCTGAGAAACGGACCATTCATGAGCCCTCTGTCCGGCGCCTCGCGGCGCAGAACCACCACCCTCCGCCTCGGCGGGGCCGTCCTCGGGGCGGCGCTCATCGCGGGCGCCTCGATGGTCGGGGCCGGTACGGCGACCGCCGCCACGACCACGCCCACCACGAACATCTCGACGGGCGGCCCGCTGCACGTGCTGCTCGGTGTCGGCGCCACCGAGAGCCAGCGCATCGCCTCCTGGTACTTCCCCTCGAACGTCGCGCAGTCGCTCGAGATCGAGAAGACCGCGGACATGACGGGCGGGGTGTTCACCGACGCCAAGCGGACGATCCCCGCCTCGACGAGCGCGAACACCGCGGCGGACACGAGCACGACCGACTCGAACACGAAGTCCATCCCGGGCATCGCCGCCGAGTCCGGCTACGCGAACGCCCACGCGACGATCTCCGGCCTCGAGCCGAACACGAGCTACACGTACCACGTCGGTGCGGCGGACGGTTCGGCGTGGTCGACGGCGTACACGTTCAGCACGAAGAGCTTCTCCGGCGACTTCGACTTCCTGTTCTTCGGTGACCCCCAGATCGGTTCGTCGGGCTACGTGGACGACGACGGTGCGGGCTGGGCGGACACGCTGGAGTACGCGACGTCGACGGACCCCGCCGCCGAGCTCCTCGTCTCGGGCGGCGACCAGGTCGAGCACGCGAACAACGAGTACGAGTGGGGCGCCTTCGCCGACAGCAGCGACGTCCTGAAGCGCTACCCGTGGGCCTCGACCATCGGCAACCACGACGTCGGCGGCAAGGCGTACGAGCAGCACAACCAGGTCCCGAACTCGCTCAAGGTCCCGGACTTCTACCCGGGTGGCAACACCACCACGAACTCGGGTGGCGACTACTGGTACATGTACAAGGGCGTCCTGTTCATCGACATCAACTCGAACGCCTACGCCGGCGGCTCGGACGCCACGCACGTGGGCTACGTCCGCGACGTGATCAACCGCTACGGCGACGACGCGAAGTGGACCGCGCTGGTCTACCACCACTCGATCTACTCGCCCGCGGACCACGCGAACGACAAGGACAACCAGCAGCGCCGGTTCGACTTCACGCGTGCGTTCTCGGACCTCGGCGTCGACATCGTCCTGCAGGGCCACGACCACTCGTACTCGCGCAGCTACGCGATCAAGAACGGCAAGAAGGCGAACCCCGACGAGCAGCCGGCCGCTCCCGAGGTCTTCTCCGGCCCCGGCGGCGTCATCTACATCACCGCCAACTCGGCCTCCGGTTCGAAGTACTACGACCTGACCACGCCGGACGCGACGCAGAGCGGCTACGGGGCGGACCCGCTCGACCCGACCGGCAAGCGCCACTGGGCGAACTCGGTCGAGAACCAGGAGCACGTCCGCACGTTCGTGAAGGTCTCGGTCACCGACGACAAGCTCGACGTCGCCAACATCCGCGCCAGTGACTGCACCACGCTGAACTCGGCCGTCGAGCACGGCAACGTCCCGTCGTGCGGCGTCACCCTCCAGCCGACGGCGACCGCCGACCCGGCTGCGATCGGCTCCACCGTCGACCGCTTCACGCTCGACGCCTCGGTCCCGGCGACCACCACCACGGTGACCCTCTCCACGCCGAAGCACGCCTACGGCACGAGCGGCACCACCGCGACCGCGACGATCGGTGGCGGCATCGGTACCCAGTCGGGCGTCGTCACCTTCTTCGACGGCACGAAGAACATCGGTGAGGCCGTCGTGAAGGACGGCAAGGCGGTCCGCAAGCTGTCGCCGGCACTCGTGGTGGGGACGCACGCGATCTCCGCCTCGTTCGCGAGCGCGTCCACCACCTTCGCGGGCACCGACTCGAAGTCGACCGCCGCGGCGACGCTCACGGTCGTGCGGGCCACGTCGACGACGAGCCTCACGTACAGCAAGGGCAAGGCGGCCGTCCGGGTCACGGCACCGGGCGTGACGGTCAACGGCACCGGGGCGATCTACGAGGGCAAGAAGCGCCTCGCGACCTTCCCGATCGCCAAGGGCGCCGGCTCGGCCACGCTGTCGCTGACGAAGGGCAAGCACGTCCTGCGGGCCGAGTACCTCAAGGACGCGAACGTCGCCGGCAGCAAGAGCGCGGACCTCACGGTCACCGTCAAGTAGCCACCGGCGCACCCACGACGGGCCCCGTGACCTCGGTCGCGGGGCCCGTTCGCCGTCCAGGAGGCGCGACCCACCTCCGCCCCGCGCCCCGCCCTGCACGGTCGGCTGGCTCCAGGGCACTTCCGGGCCCGCACGCAGCGCACGCCCATAGGCTCCAGTGGTCGCGGCTCCCAGGGCCGCTTCCGCTCGCCGCGAATCCTCAGCCTTCCGCGATCGAGCGCACCTAGGCTGAGAGGACTCGAATCTCCAAGGAAGAGGACACCATGGCCTTCAAGCCCGGTTTCGACCAGTCCCCCGCCTTCAACGACGCGGGCCGGAACGCCTGGGGCGCCGGTGCCGGTCAGCAGCAGGCAGGCTGGGGCCAGACGCCGCAGCAGGCACAGGGCGGCATGACGCCCGAGCAGCTGCAGTACATGTACGACCGCCCGTCGGCCAGCACGGTCGACACGGACCGCATGTCCTACGAAGACACGATCGTCAAGACGCTGCTCGCGTTCGGCGTGCTCGTCGTGGGTGCGGTGGCCGGGTGGAACGCGCCCATCATCGTCTGGATCATCGGCGCGGTCGCCGGCTTCGTGCTGGCGCTCGTCAACATGTTCAAGAAGAAGCCGTCGCCCGGCCTCGTCCTGGCGTACTCCTTCGCGCAGGGCCTGTTCGTCGGCGGCATCTCGCACTACTACCAGAACGCGTTCGGCGGCATCGTCGTGCAGGCCGTGTTCGGCACGCTCGGTGTCTTCGCGGTGACGCTCGCGCTGTTCGCCTCCGGCAAGGTCCGCGCCACGCCGAAGGCCACGCGCTTCTTCCTCGTCGCGATGGTCGGCTACCTGGTGTTCTCGTTGATCAACCTGATCCTCATGTGGACCGGCGTCACCCAGACCGCGTTCGGCGCCCTCGGGTTCGAGATCTTCGGCATCCCGCTCGGCGTCATCATCGGCATCCTCGTCGTGGTCATGGCGGCGTACTCGCTGATCCTCGACTTCGACCAGATCCAGACCGGTGTCCGCCGCGGCGCTCCCCGGATCTACGCGTGGACGGCGGCGTTCGGACTCATCGTCACGATCGTGTGGCTGTACCTCGAGATCCTGCGCATCCTCGCCATCGTCGCGAGCAGCCAGCGCAACTAGCGGCGCGCATCACGAACGACCAGAAGGGCCCCGGCGACCACGCCGGGGCCCTTCGCCGTTCTTCCTCCCGAGGTTCCACGACGTGCCGGTCACATCCACCGAGGTCGCACGAAGTGCCGCTGGACGGCGCAGGTGACGGCAGATCGTGCGACCTCGTCGTACGCATGGCGGCACATCGTGCGACCTCGCCGTACGCCCCGACCCCGGACGCAGGACGGCCCGGCACGCAGGGCGCGTGCCGGGCCGTCAGCGCGGGAGGACTACTCCCACTCGATCGTCCCCGGCGGCTTCGACGTGACGTCGAGCACGACCCGGTTCACATCGGGCACCTCGTTGGTGATGCGGTTCGAGATCTTCGCGAGGGTGTCGTACGGCAGGCGCGTCCAGTCGGCGGTCATGGCGTCCTCGGAGGACACCGGACGGAGCACGATCGGGTGGCCGTAGGTGCGTCCGTCGCCCTGGACACCCACGGAGCGGACATCGGCGAGCAGGACGACCGGGCACTGCCAGATCTCCTCGTCGAGGCCCGCCGCGGTGAGCTCCTCGCGCGCGATCTTGTCGGCCGCACGGAGCAGGTTCAAGCGCTCCGCAGTGACCTCGCCCACGATGCGGATGCCGAGTCCCGGACCGGGGAACGGCTGGCGTCCGACGATGACCTCGGGCAGCCCGAGCTCGCGACCGACCGCGCGGACCTCGTCCTTGAAGAGGGTGCGGAGCGGCTCGACGAGCTCGAACGTCATGTCCTCGGGGAGACCACCGACGTTGTGGTGCGACTTGATGTTCGCCGTGCCCGAACCGCCGCCGGACTCGACGACGTCGGGGTAGAGCGTGCCCTGGACGAGGAACTTGACCTCGCCCGCGTCGTCGTCGCCGCGGGCCTCGAGCACGAGCGCCTCGGCTGCTGCCTCGAACGTGCGGATGAACTCGCGCCCGATGATCTTGCGCTTCTGCTCGGGGTCGCTGACACCGGCGAGGGCGTCGAGGAACTGCTGCTCGGCGTCGACCGTGACGAGCCGCACACCGGTGGAGGCGACGTAGTCCTCTTCCACCTGCTTGCGCTCGTCGGCGCGGAGGAGCCCGTGGTCGACGAAGACGCACGTGAGCTGGTCACCGACGGCCTTGTGCACCAGGGCAGCGGCCACGGCGGAGTCCACACCGCCGGAGAGCCCGGCGATGACCCGCGCGGACCCGACCTGCTCCTTGATGCGGGCGACCTGCTCCTCGATGACGTTCGCGGAGTTCCAGTCACCCGGGAGTCCGGCGGCACGGTGCAGGAAGTTCTCGAGCACGGCCTGGCCGTAGACCGAGTGCTTGACCTCGGGGTGCCACTGCACGCCGTACAGCTTGCGCTCGTCGGAGGCGAACGCGGCGACCGGGGTCGAGGCGCTCGACGCGAGGACCTCGAAGCCCTCGGGAGCCTTAGCAACGGAGTCGCCGTGGGACATCCAGGTCACCTGGGACTCCGGCTGTGCACCGAGCAGGACGCTGTCCGTGCCGGTCACGGTGACGTCGGTCGCGCCGTACTCGCGCTGCCCGGTCTGCGCGACCTCGCCGCCGAGCGCGGTCGCCATCGCCTGGAAGCCGTAGCAGATGCCGAGCACGGGGACGCCGAGGTCGAGGATGTCGCCGTCGAGCGCGGGAGCACCCTGCTCGTACACGGACGACGGTCCGCCGGACAGGACGATCGCCGCCGGGTCCTTCGCACGGACCTCGTCCGCGGTGATCGAGTGCGGGACGATCTCGCTGTAGACGTTCGCCTCGCGCACCCGACGCGCGATGAGCTGCGCGTACTGGGCCCCGAAGTCGACGACGAGGACGGGACGCTGTTCGGTCTCGCTCACCGAGCGGCCTCCTTCTCACGCTGCTGGGCAGCGGTCAGCTCGTGGTAGGTGTCCATGGCGATCTTCTGCATGCGGTGCTCGACCACGAACGACATGAACGGGATGATGCCCCCGAGGGCGATGAGCAGGAAGCGGATCGGCTTCCAGCGCATGATGCTCCACAGACGGAAGTCGGTGAAGAGGTAGAGCACGTACAGCCAGCCGTGGGCGATGAGGATGCCGATCGACAGGTTGAAGGTGCCGGGCTCCTTGCCGGCCGTGCCCTCCGGCACGAAGAACGCGCCGCCGCCGAGCTGCATCTCGAGGTGCAGCGGCGTGTACTTGATGACCATCTCGACGACCAGGGCGAGCAGCAGCACGCCGGTGATGTACGCCGAGACGCGGTACCACTTCACCGCGCCCGGGATCTTCGGGACGTCGCGGGGTCGGACGGTCAGAGCCATATCCGCCATCCTACCGTCGGTCGACGAGGGCACCGTCGACGCTGAGTGCGGCCTCACGCCGCTCTTCTTCCTCGCGCTCCCAGGCGTCCTTGACGAACCGGTACCAGAGGAAGACGGCGAACCCGGCGAACACGACCCACTCGACCGCGTAGAAGAGGTTGAGCCAGTCGAACTGGACCTCGCGCGTAGGTGCCCGATCAGCGATGGTGCCGAGGTCGGCCGCCTTCGCGGTGGTGCCGTCGGCGACGACGTAGCCGAGGTACATCCGGTCGTCGAACGCCTTCCACGTGTTCACGAACCGGGCGGGTGCGACCGCCGAGTACTCGCCCTTGTCGTAGGCGTCCTGGTCGGGCGACTCGGCGGGGTAGTACCGGCCCTCGACCGTGAGCCGCGTGCCGTCCGCCAGGCGGTCACCACCGGCGACGGCGGCCGACCGCTGGTCGGACCACCCGATGACGACCGGGAGGCTCGCGCCGCTGGTGTCGTCCACCAGGTGTCCGACGGTCTGGTACGTCCCGCCACCGGTGCGACCGGTCAGGACGGTGGTGTCACCGGCGACGAACGTCCCGGTGACCGTCACCTTCTGGCCGGCCATCTTCTCGGTCGCGGGCTGCATCGGCCCGGTCACGGCATCGAGGCTCTTCCGGGTCTCGGTCGTCGCGGGGAGCGGGGTGCCGTTGGCGATGCTCCGCTCGAGCTGCCACTTGCCCAGCCCGGCGAACACCGCCGCGAGCACGAGCGCCAGCAACAGCAGCGCGATCCACCTCGGTCGTCGGGCTACGGCCCACATCTGTATCAGTACTCCGGATCGCGCGGTCGCACCGGGCGTTCAGGCCGCTCGGCGGGGATCTCGACCGACGACGTCACGGGGTCGTCGACCAGGTCCGGGGACCCATTCTCCCGCTCTTCCCTGCCCGCGGCCTCCACGAGCGCGAACTCCTCGGCGAACTGCCGGTCCCGCTCGGCACGACGTGCGGCCGCCCTGGCGTCCTGCTCCGCGACGCCCGCGACGGCGGCGGTGTCGACCGCGTCCTCGAGTGCGACGCCGCGACGGGAGCCGAGTCGCGCCCGCAACCGGGACCGCAGTCGCGCCACGCGGGCCGGACGAACCACGAGCCGACCGATGCGGTCGGAGTTGACCGCGAGCAACGGCCCGAGGATCGCCATGACCAGGACGTACAGGCCCGCGAAGGCGGTGATCCGAGCCTCGAGTCCGGCAGCGGCCGAGAGCGTCGCGAGGATCAGCGCGAACTCACCCCGGTTCACCAGGATGACCGCGGTGTTGATCCCCTGCTGGACGTTGAAGCCGTTCATGCGCGCGACGAGCTGCCCAGCGACGGCGTTCAGGCCGACGGTCATGCCGATCGCGCCGAGGACCGGCCAGAGCACCTCACCGAAGGTCGACAGGTCCAGTCCGAGCCCGAAGTTCACGAAGAAGAACGCCGCGAACACGTCGCGCATCGGCAGGGCGAGCTGTTCGATGCGGTCGCGGTAGCGGGTGGCACCGCAGAGCAGACCGATCACGAACGCCCCGATCGCGTCCGTCACACCGAGCAGGTCGCCGATGCCGCCGAACATGACCGCGAGGCCGAAGAACAGCACGGTGAACAGCTCGTCGTCGCGGGTCGCGAAGATCCGGGACACCCACTTGCCGGCGAACCGGGCGAGCGTGAACATCACGATGAGGAACCCGAAGGCCAACGCGAGCTTGCCCACGACGCCCCAGATGTTCGTGTCACCGGAGAGCACCACCGACACGATCGCGAGGTAGATCGCGATGAAGACGTCCTCGATCACCGTGACGCCGAGGATCATCGGTGTCTCGTCGTTGGCGAGGCGCCGGAGCTCGATGAGGAGCTTCGTCACGATCGCACTCGAGGACGTCGCGGTCATGCCCGCGATGATCAGGGCTTCACGGGTACCCCACCCGAGCGAGAACCCGAAGGCGAACCCGACGCCCATGTTGATCGCGACGTACGTCCCGCCGGAGACCAGGAGCTTGCCGGCGTTGCCGTAGAACTCTTCCTGGTCGAACTCCAGCCCGAGGTTGAACAGGAGCAGGATGAGCCCGAACGTCGCGATGAGCTCGATGGTGTGCGACTCGACGTTCAGCCCGATCCACGGCGTGTGGGGACTCGCGATGAGCCCCACCACCATGTAGATCGGGATCGCCGGCAACCCGATCGTCTTGCCCAGTCGCCCCAGGACGTAGGCGATGATGAACAGGATCCCGATGGTGAGCAGCTCACCACCCAGGTGCACGCGCTAGCTCCTGCGCGGGGCCTCGGCCGCAGCGGCCGCAAGCTCTCCGCTGCGGTAGAACGAGAACGCCTTGGCGACCTTCTCGGGCGCGCCGGCGACGACGATGGTGTCGCCCGGGAAGACGACGAAGTCGGACGACGGGGCCGGGTTGGCGCTGTCGCCGCGGACGACGGCCACGACGGTCAGGCCGATGAAGCCCGAGTCGTGCAGGTCGCCGAGGGGCTTGCCGGCGATGGCGTCGTCGTAGTCGACCGAGAACCAGTCGATGCTGAGGCCCGGGATCTCGTCGAGCTTGTCGAGGCCCTCGGTGATGCGGGTGCCCCCGAGGAGTTCGGCGAGCGTGTGCGCCTCGTCCTCACTGAGGCGCAGCGACACCTTCTCCGACTTGTCCGCGCCGTCCGAGACGTCCGCGAAGGAGATGAGGTCAGAGTGGCCCGACCGGTGCGTGATGACACCACACTTGCCACCGTCGTCGGTGTAGAAGCTGTGCAGCACGCCGACTCCGGGGAGTTTGACGCGATGGACGTCGACCATGATGGCTCCCTTTTCGAGTACCCCGATGATAACCACCACGGTGGTCCGTCCATTCCGTTCCGCTACAGTCCGATGGACGGGGACGACAGGGGGCGACGCTGTGGACGAGCAGACCAGGACCAACCGGCTGGTGGCCGGCACCGGGATCGCGGTGGTGGCACTCTACGCCGCCCTGCTCGCGATCCAGGCGCTCGTGCTCGATCCACTCGCTGCCGTGCCCGGCGCGACGCTCGCCGAGGTCCACGCACACCTCGAGCGCGAGGGGTTCGCGGTCGGCACCGACACCGCGGTCGTCGTCGGGATCGCCCTCGTCGGCGTGGCCCTGGCGGTCGGCCTCGGTACGTCGCTCGTCGTCACGCGTGCACGACCGTTCGTGACCGCCGCCGTCCTGCTCGGGGTGGTGGCGCTCGGGGGCCCGATGACCTGGTGGAGCGGCTTCTGGCTCGGCATGGACGTCGCCGACGCCTACGGCATCGACGGCGCATCCCACACCGTCTGGGCCGGTGTCCTGCTCGTCACCAGTGCGATCGCGCTCGCTGCGATCCCCTTCGTGCTCGTGATCGGACAGGCGTTCAGCGCGAACCGGGCGCGACGGCGGACGCGGGCCGCCTGACGGGGGCGGGTCGCGCCTCCAGGCTGTCGGCCCAGGAGGCGCGACC
>NZ_JAUZED010000064.1 GCF_030705415.1 Curtobacterium sp. A7_M15
CCCGCAACGGGGCGCGGAACCGCGTCAGGCGGTGGTGTCGAAGATCGGGCCGACGGTCCGCGAGCGCTTGAGCTCGAAGAACCCCGGGTACTTCGCGACCGCGACGACGCCGTCCCAGAGGTCGAGGGCGTCCTGCCCCTTGGGCGCCGGAGAGATGACCGGGCCGAAGAAGGCGGTGCCCTCGACCGCGATGACGGGGGTGCCGACGTCCTGGCCGACCCGGTCGATGCCGTCCTGGTGGCTGGCGCGGACGGCCTGGTCGACCTCGTCGGTCCAGGCGTACTCGACGAGGTCGGCGTCGAGGTCGAGCTCCGCGAGGACCGCGGGGACGACCTGCTCCGGGTCCTGCTCCTGGCGGTGGTGGATGTGCTCGCCGAGCGCGTCGTAGAGCGGCTTCACGATCTGGTCGCCGTGCCGGAGCCTCGCCGCGGTGACGATCCGCGGGTAGACCTGACCGGCCGCGAGGCGCTCGCGGTACGACTCCGGCACGTCCTGGTGCTCGTTCAGCACGAAGAGGCTCATCACGTGCCAGGTGACGTCGATCGGGCGCTGTCGCTCGACCTCGCCCACCCAACGGCTCGTCATCCAGGCCCACGGGCAGTTCGGGTCGAACCAAAAGTCCACAGCGGTGCGTTCGGTCGTGTTGTCCACAGTCGTGTCGGTCACGGGTGCGAGCGTACGCGCGCTCGCTAGGCTGGTGACGACCGTCCCGCCGGTGCACGACGCCGTGCCGGGACCCCTCGCACGCGGACAACGACCGTCCGCGTCCCCCAGTGGAAGTTGGAGCGTCCGTGCCCGGAGAGAACCTCACCCGAATCGAAGCCCAGGAACGCGCCGCGATCGTCGACGTGCAGACGTACGACGTCGAGCTCGACCTCACGCGCGGCGCCGAGACGTTCGGCAGCACCACGCGTGTGCGCTTCACCGCGACCGCAGGTGCGTCCACCTTCATCGACGCCATCACGAAGACGGTGCACTCGATCACGCTGAACGGCACCGCGCTCGACGTGGCTGCGGTGAACGACGGCGTCCGCATCCAGCTCGACGACCTGCAGGAGCAGAACGAGCTCGTGGTCGTCAGCGACGCCCTGTACACGAACACGGGCGAGGGCCTGCACCGCTTCGTCGACCCGGTCGACGACGAGGTGTACCTGTACTCCCAGTTCGAGGTGCCCGACTCGCGTCGCATGTTCGCCGTGTTCGAGCAGCCCGACCTCAAGGCCGAGTTCACCTTCACCGTGACGGCGCCGTCCCGGTGGCAGGTCGTGTCCAACTCCCCCACGCCCGAGCCCCACGTCGACGGCGACATCGCCACGTGGGCCTTCCCCCCGACGGCGACGATCTCGAGCTACATCACCGCGCTGATCGCCGGCCCGTACGAGGTCGTGCGCGACGAGCTGACGAGCCGCGACGGCCGCACCGTCCCGCTCGGCGTCTTCGCGCGGAAGTCGCTCGCCGAGTACCTCGACCCCGAGTACGTCTTCGAGACCACGAAGAAGGGCTTCGCCTACTACGAGGAGAAGTTCGACGTCCCGTACCCCTTCGAGAAGTACGACCAGCTCTTCGTGCCGGAGTTCAACGCGGGCGCTATGGAGAACGCCGGCGCGGTCACCTTCACCGAGACCTACGTCTTCCGCTCGAAGGTCACCGACGCGATCAAGGAGCGCCGGGTCGTCACGATCCTGCACGAGCTCGCGCACATGTGGTTCGGCGACCTGGTCACCATGAAGTGGTGGAACGACCTGTGGCTCAACGAGTCCTTCGCCGAGTGGGCGTCCACCATCGCGACGGCCGAGGCCACCGAGTGGACCGAGGCGTGGACGACGTTCCAGGCGATGGAGAAGTCCTGGGCCTACCGCCAGGACCAGCTCCCCTCGACGCACCCGATCGTCGCGACGATCAACGACCTCGAGGACGTGCAGGTCAACTTCGACGGCATCACCTACGCCAAGGGTGGATCCGTCCTGAAGCAGCTCGTCGCCTGGGTCGGCATCGACGCGTTCTTCGCGGGCGTCTCGGCCTACTTCAAGAAGCACCACCACTCGAACACCGAACTCCGCGACCTGCTCGTCGAGCTCGAGGCGACCAGCGGCCGCGACCTGTCCGAGTGGTCGAAGCTCTGGCTCGAGACCGCCGGGGTGAACACCCTCCGCCCGGAGATCGAGGTCGACGAGTCCGGCGCGATCACCGCGTTCGCCGTGCTGCAGGAAGCGCCGGCCGACCACCCGACGCTCCGTCCGCACCGCCTGGCGATCGGCGTCTACGCCTTCACGCAGGACGCGGACGCGCCGTTCGGCGCCGACACCGCGTCGTCCGGCGGGAAGCTCGAGCGCGTCCACCGCATCGAGATCGACGTCGACGGTGCCCGCACCGAGGTCCCGGAACTGGTCGGTGTCCAGCGCGGCGACCTCGTGCTCCTCAACGACGATGACCTCGCCTACGCCAAGATCCGTCTCGACGAGCACTCGCGCCGCACCGCCATCGAGCACCTCGCCTCGATCGCGAACCCGCTCGCCCGCTCGATCGTCTGGGGCGCGATGTGGGACGCGACGCGCGACGCCGAGTCGCCCGCCAGCGACTACGTCCGCCTGGTGCTCGGGAACATCGCGACCGAGACCGAGTCGACCACGATCCGGACCACGCTGTCGCAGCTCCTGCTGACCGCGCGCAACTACGTGGCGCCGGCGAAGGCCGACGCCACGATCCGGACCGTGGGCGACACGCTGTGGCAGCTCGCCTCGTCGGCCGAGGCCGGTTCGGACGCGCAGTTCCAGTTCGTGAAGTTCTTCGCGCAGATCGCCTCCACGCCCGAGCACGTGGCCACCCTGAGCGGCCTGCGCGACGGTTCGGTGCGCCTCAACGGTCTCGAGATCGACACCGACCTGCGCTGGGAGCTGCTCGAGGGCCTGGTGCTCGCGGGTGCCGCCTCCGGTGCCGAGGTCGACGCCGAGCTCGCCGCGGACAAGACCGCCTCGGGCGAGCAGGCCGCAGCACGTGCCCGTGCGACGATCCCCACGGCCGAGGGCAAGCTGGCGGCGTTCTCCTCGCTCGTGGACTCGTCCGACCTGCCCAACGCGATCGTGCGCCAGACGACGGTCGGGTACCAGCACGTGAACAGCCCGGTCGTGCTCGAGGGCCTCGTCCCGAAGTACTTCGACGTGCTCACACGCATCTGGGCCGAGCGCAGCTACCACATGGCCGACACCATCGTCTCGGGCCTCTACCCGGCGCCGCTCGCGTCGGCTGAGTTGCGTGACGCTGCGGCCGCGTGGCTCGAGGCGCACCCGGAGACCCCGGCGCTGCGGCGCATCGTGTCCGAGAGCCTCGCGGGCACCGAGCGTGCCCTGCGGGTCCAGGCGGCCGACGCCTGAGTCCCGGATGACCACCGGCGGGGCCCGGGCGTTCCTCAGGGGACGCCAGGGCCCCGCCCTCTAGCATCGACCGGATCATGACCTTGGTTGCAGCCCCCTCCCCGACCCCGTCAGGCCCGGCAGAGGCCGTCTCGCAGACGTTCGGCGAGTTCGTCGACACGTGGCACATCCCGATCACGATCGTCATCACGGTCCTCGCGGCCATCGTCCTACGCGTCATCCTCCGGCACACGATCAAGGGCATCGTCGACCGTGTCGTGAACGGCGTGAAGAAGCGTCAGGGCGCGACGGACACGCAGGCGCTCATCGCCTCGCCGATCCAGACGGCCCGGGTCGTCCAGCGCACCCGCACGCTCGGCAGCGTGCTCGAGAACCTCGCGACGGTGATCGTCGTCGTGCTCGCGCTCGTCGTCATCATCCCGCTCGTCATCCCGAACGCCGCGGTCGGCATCGTCGGCGGCGCATCGCTCGTGGCCGCCGGCCTCGCCGTCGGCGCCCAGAGCATCGTGCGCGACCTGCTCTCCGGGGTGTTCATGATCCTCGAGGACCAGGCCGGCGTCGGCGACGTCGTCGACACCGGCCAGGCGACCGGCGTGGTCGAGAACGTCGGACTGCGGGTCATGCAGATCCGCGACGTGAACGGCATCCTCTGGTTCGTGCCGAACGGGCAGATCCTGCGCGTCGGAAACCTCTCGCAGGGGTGGTCGCGCGTCCTCGTCGACATCACGGTCCCGTACGACACCGACATCGACGCCGTGCAGGACGCCCTCCTGAAGGCCGCCGTCACGATGTCGCAGGAGCCCCGGTGGCGCCAACGCATCGTCGAGAAGCCCGAGATCTGGGGCCTGCAGTCGATCACGGACGCGGGCATGGTGTTCCGGCTCGTCGTGAAGACCCGCGCGTCCGAGCTCGACGTGGTCGGCCGCGAGCTCCGCGTCCGGCTCAAGCACGCCGTCGACGAGCTCGGCGTGACCCTGCCCGCGATGGCGATGATCATGCCCGAGGGGTGGGAGAACGCCACCTCGATCAACGGTCTCCGCACCGTCCGGACCCAGCCCACGCCGGCGCCGACCAAGCCCCGACGCGGCCGCAAGAACGTCCTCGGTCAGCCGATCCGGACCGACGACCCCGACGCCGGGAAGGACCCGCGATGACCGATCCCACCCCGCCCGCACAGCCGATCACGCTGCGGGTCGGCGAGCACGGCGCCTCGGCCACCGGCTCCCTCTACGACCGCGTCGGCGGTGCGCCCACCTTCGACCGCCTCGTGCGCCGCTTCTACGAGGGCGTGCAGCAGGACGACGTCATCTGGCCGATGTACCCGGCCGACGACCTCGAGGGAGCGATCTGGCGCCTCTCGGCCTTCCTCCAGCAGTACTGGGGAGGCCCGGGGACCTACAGCGCCGAGCGCGGACACCCGCGGCTGCGGATGCGGCACATGCCGTTCCGGATCACGTCCGAAGCACGGGAGCGCTGGCTGCACCACATGCGCGAAGCGGTCGAGTCGCTCGGGCTCGCGCCGCTCGACGAGGCAGAGCTCTGGGCCTACCTCGACCGCGCGGCGCACGCGATGACGAACACGTTCGACTGACGGACGCTCGCCGCTGAGCGGACGCTCGCCCATGAGCGGACGCTCGCCCGTGAGCGGACGCTCGCCCCTGACGGACTGGAGGCGCGGTGCCGGCTGGCACCGTCCCTCCAGTCACGGCCGTCACCCCGCTGGCTCGGTACGCCGGTACCGGCTGGTAGGGCCCACCTCCCGTCCGTCAGCTGGTCGCGTCAGCGCACGTAGGAGCCGTCCGCGAGGTCCTCGACGAGCGAGGGCCGGGTCGGGTTCCACCCGAACGCGCTGCGCGCGTGCGCGCCCGCGGCCTCCTGGTGGAGCAGCAGTGCGTCGGCGTACTCGGTACCGAGGCGCTCCCGGCTGGCGTCGACGCTCTCGGCGGCGATCGGCGAGCCGTGCGCACCCGCTTCCGCGATCTCGCGGACCGTCGGGTTGTCTCCGGTCGCCCCGACCACGTAGCCGTCCTGCTCGCCGCGGTGCAGCGCGAGGACGTAGAGCTCGCCGAGGTCGTCGGTGTGCACCGTCGTCCAGCGCTGCGAGCCGTCCCCGACGAGTCGGACCTCGTGCGAACCGTCCCCGACGAACATCGCGGGGATGCCGGCGCCACGGCCGTAGACGATGCCCGGCGCGATGATCGTCGTCCGGACGCCGCTCGCCCGGACCGTCGCCTCGTTCGGGACACGCCAGGCGGTCAGGGCCGGCGGCGACACCGGCGACTGCTCGGAGATGTCGGTCGAGTCGCCGAACGTGAAGATCCCGCCGGTGTGCACGAACGGTTTCGGGGTGCCCTCGAGCGCCTCGAGCACGGTCGCGATGAAGTCCGCGTCGATGCCCTGTGCCGAAGCCGTGTGCACGACGGCGTCGGCCTCGTGAGCGAGTCGTCGGACGACGTCGGTGTCGGTGACGTCACCGACGAGGGCGCGACCGCCCGCGTCGCGGACCGCCTGTGCCTTCTCGTCCGTGCGGACGAGCGCGGTGACCTCGTGCTCGTGGGCCACGAGTGCGCGGAGGACCGAGGAACCGATGTAGCCGGACGCGCCGGTGAGGAAGACGTGCATGGAGCCAGCCAACCACGAGCGTTCCGGGGACCGGCTGCCTACGGATTGAGGGTCCAGGCGCGCCGCTTGACGAGCACGTGACCGCGCGAGGTCGTCAAGCGGCTCCACGGGCCGGTCTCGAAGAGCCGCACCGGGTCGTGGCCGAGGAAGCCGAGGCTCTCCCCCGCGAAGCCCGCGCCGGCGGGGACGTGCTCGATGCCCGCGACCGGACGACCCCAGACCTCGGAACGGATCCGGCGGACGATGGCGTCGCCCGCGTTCGTCGGTACGGCGTCGGCGACCTCGGCGATGCCGTCGCGTGCGGCGCGGCGGAGCAGCTCCGGCGAGACGTCGGGCAGCGGGACCCACCCGCCACGGGGCGGGGAGATCGCCGCCCACGTGACGGTGTGGACCTCGAGCGGGAGCTCGACCTCGATCGGGGTGGCACGGGTCGGGTCGGCACCGTCGGCGTGCTCGGCGTCCTGCGCGTCGGCGAGCAGCCGCAGGCGTTCCTGCAGCGAGGCCAGCGGGACGACCGCGTCGATCGTCGCCGGCTGCGCGAGCGAGAACGTCCGCAGGCCGAGGACGGTCGGCAGCTCGTCGAGCAGCCCGAGCGGGTAGAGGATCGCGGTGTAGACCGCGAGGACGCCGGAGTCCGCGATGAGTCGGACGGAGCCGTCCTCGATGCGGGCGGCCCGTCCGAGGTAGGTGCGCAGGTCCCCGAGGGAGGCTGCGTCGGGAAGCGTGAACGAGGTGCCCATGTCACCCAGCAGCCTACCGGGCACGGCTCGGGGCTGCGGCGTTCGTAGACTGCTCCGTGTGAACGGCGAACCGGACTTCCTGCGGACCCTCAGACTCGAGGACACGGGCGCGAGCACCGGCGAGACCATCCTCACCGGAGCGAGCCACTGGTCCCCCGGTGGGCGGGTGTTCGGCGGGCAGGTGCTCGCGCAGTGCATCGTCGCGGCGCAGTCCACCATCGAGGACCGCGACATCCACTCGATGCACGGCTACTTCCTGCGCCCCGGCGACATCGACGTCCCGATCACGTTCGGCGTGGAGCGCATCCACGACGGGCGGTCGTTCGCAGCACGCCGGGTGCAGGCCTACCAGCGCGGGATGCCGATCTTCTCGATGATCGCCTCGTTCCAGCGCCCGGACATCGGCGTGGAACACCAGGATCCGTTCCCCGTCGACGTACCCGGACCGGAGTCGCTGCCCTCGGCCGCGTCGATCCTGTCGGCCATCGACCACCCGGTCGCCCGAGCGTGGGCGGAGCGGTCGATCGACCTGCGACACGTCGAGGGCCCGGTGTTCGTCGACGTGCAGGGCGAGCACATCGCCCACCAGGCGGTGTGGTTCCGGGTCGACGGCGACCTCCCCGCGGATCCGGCGTTGCACCGTGCCGTCCTCGGCTACGCGAGCGACCTGTCCATCCTCGAGCCGATCATGCGGCGGCACGGGGTGGCGTGGGGCACGCCCGGGGTGAAGAGCGCGAGCCTCGACCACGCGATGTGGTGGCACCGTGACGGCCGGGCCGACGAGTGGGTGCTCTACACGCAGGAGTCCCCGAGCGCGCAGGGCGGTCGGGGACTCGCGTTCGGGCGGATGTTCTCGCCGGACGGGCGGCTGCTGGCCTCGGTCGCGCAGGAGGGGATGATGCGCGTCCCGCGCTGAGGGTGTCCGAGGTACTCCGCTCGAGGTGCTCCGGTCGCGGTGCTCCGGTCGCGGTGCTCCGGTCGCGGTGCACCGGTTCGCTACGGGCGGGAGAACTCCACCGCGGGCTCCACGTAGGCGGCGCACGCTTCCCGTTCCGCCTCGGTCAGCCGACGGGGCCGGTTGCTCGCCGCGTCGACCATCACCAGCGCCGTCGTCGCCCGGGTGTACAGCACCGCGGGCTCGTGCCCGACCGGCGACCAGACCTCGTACGAGACGTCGATGCTCGCGCCGCCGAGCCTCCCGATCCACATCTGGATGTCGAGCGGCTGTCGCAGGTACGGGATCGACGCGAGGTACTCGAGCCGTTGCGCCGCGATCACGGTCATGGTGCCGGAACCCGGTCGCCCGTCGATGATCGGCTCCGGGACCGACCCGTCAGGAGCGCGCTCCTCGGGATCGGCCCCCCAGAACCCCACGATGCGCGCCTCTTCCAGGAGGCGCAGCATCGCGGAGTTGTTGACGTGACCGTAGGCGTCGATGTCGCTCCACCGCATGCGGACCGGAGCGTGCAACCGCGCCACGGTCAGTCGCGGGTGAGCTTGCGGTAGGTCGCCCGACCCGGCTTCGCCGCGTCGGCGCCGAGCCGCTCGATCTTGTTCTCCTCGTACGCCTCGAAGTTGCCCTCGAACCAGTACCAGTTCGGCGTGCCGTCCTCGTTCAGGCCTTCCCACGCGAGGATGTGCGTCGCGATGCGGTCGAGGAACCACCGGTCGTGCGTGATGACCACGGCACAGCCCGGGTACTCGAGCAGCGCGTTCTCGAGGCTGCCGAGGGTCTCGACGTCGAGGTCGTTCGTCGGCTCGTCGAGGAGCAGCAGGTTGCCGCCCTGCTTGAGCGTCAGCGCCAGGTTCAGTCGGTTGCGCTCACCGCCGGAGAGCACACCCGCCTTCTTCTGCTGATCCGGACCCTTGAACCCGAACTGCGACACGTAGGCGCGCGACGGGATCTCGGTCTTTCCGACCTGGATGTAGTCGAGCCCGTCGGACACGACCTCCCAGAGGTTCTTGTTCGGGTCGATGCCGCCGCGGCTCTGGTCGACGTACGAGATGTCGACCGTCTCGCCGATCTTCAGCGTGCCGCCGTCGAGCGGCTCGAGGCCGACGATCGTCTTGAACAGCGTGGTCTTGCCGACGCCGTTCGGTCCGATCACGCCGACGATGCCGTTGCGGGGCAGGGTGAAGGACAAGTCGTCGATGATGACGCGCTCGCCGAACTGCTTGTGGAGCTTCTCGGCGTCGATGACCTGCGAGCCCAGCCGCGGGCCGACGGGGATGACGATCTCCTCGAAGTCGAGCTTCCGCGTGCGCTCGGCCTCGGCGACCATCTCCTCGTAGCGGGCGAGACGGGCCTTGGACTTGGCCTGGCGACCCTTCGTGTTGCTGCGGACCCAGTCGAGCTCCGAGGACAGACGCTTCGCGAGCTTGGCGTCCTTCTTGCCCTGGACCTCGAGTCGGGCGCGCTTCTTCTCGAGGTAGGTCGAGTAGTTGCCCTCGTACGGGTAGAGACGACCACGGTCCACCTCGGCGATCCACTGCGCGACGTGGTCGAGGAAGTACCGGTCGTGGGTCACGGCCAGGACGGCACCGTGGTACTGCTGCAGGTGCTGCTCGAGCCAGAGCACGGACTCGGCGTCGAGGTGGTTGGTGGGCTCGTCGAGGAGGAGCAGGTCGGGCTTCTGCAGCAGCAGCTTGCAGAGCGCCACACGACGCTTCTCACCACCGGACAGGTGCGTGACGAGCTCGTCGCCCGGAGGGCACTGGAGCGCGGCCATCGCCTGCTCGAGCTGCGAGTCGAGGTCCCACGCGTCCGCTGCGTCGATGTCCTCCTGCAGGGTGCCCATCTCGGCGAGGAGCGCGTCGAAGTCGGCGTCCGGCTCGGCCATCTGCGCGGAGATCTCGTTGAAGCGCGTGATCTTCGCGTGGATCTCGCCGACACCCTCCTGCACGTTCTCGAGCACGGTCTTCGACTCGTCGAGCTCCGGCTCCTGCATGAGGATGCCGACGGTGAAGCCCGGGGTGAGCTTCGCCTCGCCGTTGGACGGCTGGTCGAGACCCGCCATGATCTTCAGGATCGTCGACTTGCCCGCACCGTTCGGCCCGACGACGCCGATCTTGGCGCCGGGGAGGAACGACATCGTGACGTCGTCGAGAATCAGCTTGTCGCCGACCGCCTTGCGGGCGCGGACCATCTGGTAGATGTACTCAGCCATATCGCGCCAAGTGTACTGACAGTGCGGGGCCTCCGTCTGCCCGGTGGCGGGTTCGCCGGAACGCGCACGGGGGCTGTTGCGCTCGCGTACTTCGACGTAGCGTTTCCTCGCTCCGCACCAGGGGCACGGTCGATCGACCACCGGAGAGGATCAGGACATGTTCACCAAGCGTCTGCGCCGTCTCGCGCTCCCCCTCGCAGGAGCCACCGCGATCACGGTCGCGCTGCTCGCCCCGGCGACGGCCGCCTCGGCAGCGTCGCCGGTCCCGCACGGCAGCCCCTACGTGCAGTACACCGCACACCTCATCGAGAGCGGCTCGGGCACGGGGTACTCGTCGTACATCAACGTCCACGACGCCCACAACAACGCGTTCGCCGTGGGGATCCAGTCCGACACCGCCTCGTCCGTGAGCAAGGGGCAGCCCCGCTTCATCTGGGAACGGGTGCAGAACGGCAAGTTCACGTACGGCTACATGGGCGGCGCCTCGCACAGCAAGACCTCGGTCGGGCTGCGCTGGTACAAGAACGACGTCGCGTCGGTCATCCTGAACAACCGCACGGTCGGCACGATCGCCCTGAACCTCGACGGACGGCTCTTCTTCAACGCCGAGGCGAACGCCCGTGTCAACGGGGACGTCGTGCACTCGCAGGTGAACGACATCTCGATCAAGGTCGGCGACTCCTCCGGCCGGACCGGACTCGCCGGCACGTGGAACACGAGCTTCGCGTTCCACGGCCTCAAGGCGAAGCAGACGAACAGTCCGAAGGTCCAGGGCGCGAGCTTCTCGATCGACGGACGGGTCTCGGGGCTCCCCCGGGGCGGCAACTGGGACACCACCGAGGTCGCGGGCATCGCGATGATCGCCCAGAACTGGCGGTAGGCGCCCGGGAGGGCGGACGGGAACGGGCTCAGGCCGCGGCACGCTCGTCCCCGTCCACCACCGGGTCGTCCCCGGTCTCGACGTCGAACTCGTGACCGAGGACCGCCGCGGCGTGGCGAGCCGCCTCGGCACCGTCCGGGAGCTCTTCGCGGTCGTCCGGCACGGCGTGCTCGAGGTCGACGTCCGAACCGGGACCGCGGTCCGGACCGACGGAGTCTTCGGGTTCACGCCCGTCGTCCGGCCGGCTTCCGGGGCCGCTGCCGTCGAGCTGGAGGCCACCGGTGGTGGCACCGCCGACCTCACCGGTGAGCGGGTCGACGTTCGGCACGACGGCCGACGTGCTCCCCGGGGGCGCGGTCGCCTCGCCCGCGTGCCGCGGTACGCGCACCCAGTTGCTGATCCCCCAAGGCGAGGTCGTGCCCGAGCGCCTCTGCGTCGATCTCGACGGAGGTGCCGCCACGACCGTCCCGCTCCCACGTCCGGATGCGGATGCGACCGGTGACGACGATGCGGTCACCCTTCTTCAGGGAACGGTGCACGTTGGCCGCGAGCGACCGGAAGGCCGTGACGGTGTACCAGTTCGTGGCGCCGTTGGTCCAGGTCGAGGTCGCCCGGTCCCAGCGTCGGGACGGTGAGGCGAGGCGCATGCTCGTGATGGCGATGCCGGTGTCGGTCACGAGGTGACGTGGCTCGGTGGCGATGATCCCGCAGACGGTGATGGTGTCGTTCATGGGTCGATCGTCGACGAGCCCCGGGTCGCGGAAGCGACCCGGGGGGGGGTGGGTGGAGGGTGGGCTCGGGCAGGTGGGGTGTTGGGGGATCGGGGCGCGCGCTCCCACGCCCCCGCGGCCCGCAACGCCCCCCGGGGCTCGATCTGTGACTGGATGACTCGATCAGGTGCGTTGTGGAGGAGGAGTCCCCCGCGCCTCCTGGGCGAGAGCACCCACCGCGCGCTCAGTGTGCGCGGAACTCCGGTCGGTCGGCCAACGGGCCGAGGGCTGCGTGCACCGCGCCCTTCGCCGACTCGAGGGACGGGTACGTCCCGCCGCCCGCACTCCGACCGTAGAGCTCGACGCGGAAGCCGCCGTCCGCTCGGTGGATGCTGCCGACCGCTCCCGCTGGTCCGACCGCGACCCAGGTCCCGGTGTTGTTCGTCATCGTTCGACCACCTCCTCGTGGCCCCGACGCCCGGAGTCTCAGGACGCCAGGATGTACTGACTGTAGGCCTTGCGGACCTTGTTCACCTTGGGCAGCGCCACCGCGAGGCAGTAGCCCTGACCGGGGTTCTTCCCGAAGAAGTCCTGGTGGTACTCCTCCGCACGGTAGAAGGTACCGAGCGGTTCGATCGTCGTCACGATGCCGCCGTCCCAGATGTCCGAGGCGCGCGCGATCGCCCGCTCGAACAGTGCCCGCTGATCGTCGTCGGCCGGGAACATCGCGGAGCGGTACTGCGTGCCCACGTCGGCGCCCTGCCGGTTCAGCTGCCGGGGATCGTGCAGCGTGAAGAACACGTCGAGGATCACGTCGGCCGGGATGACCGTCTCGTCGAAGGTGACCGCCACGGCCTCGGCGTGGCCGGTCGTCCCCGTGCAGACGGCTTCGTACGACGGGTTCTCCACCGCACCACCGACGTAGCCGGACACCACGTCCTGCACGCCCTGGAGCGTGCGGTACACGGCGTCGAGACACCAGAAACATCCACCTGCGAGCACGAACGTGGTCATGGGTGCAACCTACCGTCCCGCGCTCGGAGCGAGCCGCGACCGGGGCACGCCTCCTCCACAACGCGCACCCGACGGTCGACCCTCCACGGATCGCTCGTGTGCGTTCGGCGTGTCGGTGGTCGGCCCTACCGTCGGAGACACACCGACGAGCAGGAGGCACCAAGATGCAGACGACGAACGAACCCGTCCTGCGGATCCGTACCGCGCCCGTGGCGCGCTCGCGCGGCGACCTCCGGATCCTGGACGTCCGCGACGACCTGAGCCGCGTGACCCGAGCGAACGGAGAGATCGTCGGCTACGTGGACCGCGTGGACGTCGCCGGCGGGACCGCCTACCGCGCCCGTCGCTACGTGTCGACCGAACGCCGCTTCGTCGAACTCCCCGACGTGTGGTCGGCCGACGACGCGGTGGACTGCCTTCGCTGGGGATGACCGGCAGTCGCCGGACGACATGATGTTCCACATTGGAATCGTGTCCGGTCGGATGCGCGGAACGCCGCCCGACCTCCCCGATGCCTGACCGTTTCGTGAGTAGGGTGCGCGCATGGACTGGTGGAACGACCTGACCGACTGGATCTCGTCCGACAACGGCTGGCGAGTGATCTCCGGCGCGCTCATCCCGTTCGTGGCGATCGTCGTGGCGGGCATCGTCGCGGCGCTCATCGGCCGCGGCGCGACGAAGCGGGTCGTCACGATGCAGGAACGCGAAGCGCGGAACGCCGCGGTCGCGGGCATCGTCTCGGCAGCGCGGAAGGCCGCGACCTGGGGCTCCCTCGGACACGACGAGCGCGCCTACGCCGACCACCTCGCCGAGGACGCCGACATCCGACTGCGGCTGCTCCCCGTCTCCGGCGCCCCGCTCGCCGCGAACTGGACCCAGCACGAGATCGCGGACATCAAGAAGAACTCCTCGACCTTCAGCTTCCAGGCGGAGCAGTCCCTGGCCGAGTTCCGTGACCGCCTCCTCGAGTGGCAGGCACGGCCGACCCGTGCGCGAAAGCTCTTCAAGAGCGACCTCGAGCGCTGGAAGTTCGACTCACCCGACCCAGACGCGGAGCTCATCGCGCGTCAGCAGGACTGGAACGCGGACCAGGCGGCCCCTGCGCGGCCGACGGAAGCGGGTACGTCGACGGCAGCCCCTGCCGAACGTCCGACGCCGACGACGACCTCGCTCCGACCCGCCCCCGCCGCTGGCTCGAGCGCCGGAGCGGCTGCCGCGAGCCCCACCGCCGCTGCCAGTACCGCTGGCCCGTCGGGCGCCGGTTTCTCGGTCACGCGCGGTGCCTCCGCGCCGGTCGACCCGAACGCGACGACGCCGATCTCGGACACCTCCAGCACGAACCGGACGACCCCGATCTCCGGCACGACCGGCACAACCGGCACGACCGGCACAACCGGCACGAACGGCACGAACGGCACGGACGCCACACGGGCGTACGGCGACGGAGCGACGCGCGCCTACGGCGACGGCCCTGTTGCCCCGACACGGGCGCCGTTGGGCTCGCCCGCGTCGCCCACCGGCGCCCGAGGCTCCGTCACCGCCGCCGGCACGGACACCGACGATGCCGACGCCGTCGACGACGCTCGGCCGAGCACCGGGCGTCCCGACGCAGACCCCCGCGGTACCGGCACCCGTGGGACGGACACGACCACCACCGACCGGGCAACGCCGCCGGTGGCCGAGCCCACCTCGGCGAACGCGCACGTCAACCGCACCACCGGGGCTGACGTCCGCGGAGCCGACGCACCGACCACCCCGCACACCCGGTCGATCCCGACCCGGATCACGGACAGCTCCGCTGAGCCGGCGGACGCGAACGAGACCTCGGAAGCGCCCTACACGCAGCCGATCAGCGCGAGCGAACTCCGCCGCCGCGCTGCCGACGACGACGACGAGTAGACGCTCTTCGACGCACGCGGTCGGCTCCCCGACGTGCACGAAGGCCGCCGTCCCGATGGACGGCGGCCGTCGTCGGGCGGGCCCCCGGCAGGAATCGAACCCGCGGCACGGTGGGTAGAAACCACCTGCTCTATCCACTGAGCTACGGAGGCGGACGGCCCTGATTCTATCCGCGCCGCTCGCCGAGGTGCTGCACGAACCGGTCGACCTCTCGCTGTGACCGCAGGTGCACGATGCGCAGGTGCGGTGCCGTCTCGACGAGTTCGGGGACACGACGCCGGGCGACGTTGCGGGTGCTGATGCCCCATCGGAGGATGTGGCCGCGATCGGTGAAGAAGGTCCACAGCGACGGTTCGACGTTGCCGTTCCAGAGCTCCACACGCCCGAACCGCCGACGCAGGGTCCGACGCAGCAGCCGCCACAGTGCCACGGGTGTCGGCAGGTCGATCCAGACGAGGGTGTCCGCCCGCTCCGCGAGCATCGCCCGGACGGCGGTGTACTGCCACTCCGTCACCCACTCTGACTCACTCGTGTACGCCTCGACGTCGGCGACGAAGGTCTCGCGCGGTTCCCAGTCCGGACCGTGGTACAGCGCGTCGATCTCGGTGTGCGGGACGCCGAGGACCCGACCGATCCGCCCGGCTGTCGTGGTCTTCCCGACGCCCGTCGTCCCGGCGACGAGAACCCGTCGAGGATCCGGATCCAGGTGGTCATCGGCTCCGAGCACTCCTCGACCCTAGTGCGCGGTGAGGTCGTAGACCGTGACGCCTCCGATCGTCGACGAGGTGAAGTTCGATTCGACCCACTCGGAGATCTCGGACGCCGCGTCGCTGCCGCCGTTCGACCGTCCGACGCTGCCCGCAATGAAGTAGTGGATCTTCCCTGCAGCGACGTCCTCCTCGAACTCCGCGAGGGTCGGCGACGGGTCGGAGCCGTTGAAGCCGCCGATGGGCATGACCGAGGCGCCCGTGGCGAGCTGGTAGGTCGCCGCGCTGTTCGAGCCGATGGTGGCGGCGACCCAGGTGTAGTCGTCGGCGTCCTCGAGGAGCGCCTCCCGCAACGTCGAGGAGACCTCGGTGGACCCGCCGAGCAGTCCGCCGGCACCACCGAACCCGCCACCGCCCGCGCGGCCCGCGCCGGCCCCGGTACCAGTCCCACCCCCGGCCCCGGTACCAGTCCCACCCCCGGTTCCGGTCCCACCGCCGGTCCCGCCGGGCGCTCCCATCCCACCCGGCCCGCCGGTCCCGCCCGCGCCCCCCGCGCCTCCGGGTCCTCCGCCAGCGCCACCGAAGCCACCGCGACCGCCACCGAAACCGCTGCCCGCGACGGTCGGTCCCGCCGAGGGCAGTGCCCCCGTGTGAGCAGTCGTCACCGTGTCGATCGAGTACGCCGCCGGTCCGAGCAGGCCGGTGACGGCCGAACCGACGACCACGAGGCTGCCGAGTGGCCGTGACCACCTCGCGAGCCGGCCGCCGTGCACCGGCACCAGCACCGCCCCCGCCGTCACGACCCCGGCCACGAGCACCACCCATCGGATCCAGGGCTGCCACCCCGACGCCGCGGTCAGCAGGTGCCACTGCCACACCACCGTCACGACCACCGCGAGGGCCGCCGTCCCGCGCCACCACCACGATCCGCGACGCTCCCACAGCACCCCCGCGCCGATGCCGACGAGTCCGGCGATGTACGGCGCGAGCGCGATCGTGTAGTAGGGGTGGAAGATCCCGCCCATGAAGCTGAAGACCAGGCCCGTCACGAGCAACGACCCGCCCAGTGCGAGGACCGTGGCGAGGCGCGAGCGAGCGAGAGCCGTCCGCTGACGGAAGCCGATCGCGACGAGCGCCGCGGCGAGCAGGACCAGTGCGGCGGGCAGCAGCCAGGTGATCTGCCCCGCGAACTCCGACCCGAAGAGCCGCAGGAGTCCGGTGGCACCCCAGGACCCGGCTCCTGCCGTACCGCCACCGCCGGTCACGCTGCCGGTCTCGTCACCGGTGACCCGCCCGAGGCCGTTGTAGCCGAAGGTGAGCTCGAGGAACGAGTTCGTCTGAGACCCGCCGATGTAGGGGCGCGACGACGACGGCACGAGCTCGACGACGGCGACCCACCACCCGCCGGCGACGACCACGGCGAGCGCCGCCCACAGCAGGTGCACGAGACGTTTCACGAACGGCAGTGACGAGCAGTACAGGTACACGCCGACGAGCACGGGCAGGATCAGGAATCCCTGCAGCTGCTTCGTCAGGAACGCGACTCCGACGGCCACCCCGGCGAGGACGACCCACCGCACACGCCCGCTCTCGACACCGCGCAGGACGAGCCAGAGCGACAGCACCATGAGCAGGGTGAGCAGGGCGTCGGGGTTGTTGAACCGGAACATCAGGGTCGCGACCGGGGTCGTCGCGAGTGCGGCGCCCGCGAGGAGCGCGGCCCCGGCGGAGAACCGTCGCCGGACGATGACGTACAGCAGCGCCACCGTCCCCACGCCCATCAGGGCCTCCGGTACGAGGATCGCCCACGAGTTGAGTCCGAACAGCCGCACCGACAGCTCCATGACCCAGAGGAACGCCGGCGGCTTGTCGACCGTGATCGAGTTGCCCGCGTCCGAGGAGCCGTAGAAGAACGCCTCCCAGCTCTGGCTCCCCGCCTGCACGGCCGCGGAGTAGAACGCGTTCGCGTAGCCGTTGACCCCGAGGTCGACCAGGTACAGGACGCCCGTCACGAGCAGCAGCCCGAAGAAGGCAGGACGTTCCCACCGTGGTCGCTGGACGGCGAGCGTGCGGGAGGTGGTGCGCATGCTCCCAGCGTCGACGAGTCGGCTTTCGGCTTCCGTTGGCAGCGCTGTGGAGGAGCCGGGAGGCGCGGCGTGCGTCCGCCGCGTCGGTTCCCGTACGGTTCGGCGCCCGTCTGCCCGCAGTTCGCCTCCGCGACACCGCGGCTTCGTAGCGTCCCGGGCATGCGCCCCACCGGTCCCGTCGTCGCGGTCGTCCCAGCTCGTGCGGGTTCGAAGGGCATCCCGGGCAAGAACCTCCGCGCCGTCGGCGGACGCTCCCTGGTCCGCCGTGCAGTGGAATCCGCCCTGGCAGCGACGACGATCGACGCGGTCGTCGTCTCGACGGACGGCGATGCCATCGCAGCAGAGGCCGTCTCCGCCGGCGCACGGGTGGTCCGGCGTCCGCCGGAGCTCTCCGGGGACGAGGCCTCGTCGGAGTCCGCGCTCCTGCACGTCCTCGACGCGCTCACGGCCACCGGCGAGGAGCCCGAGGTCGTCGTCTTCCTGCAGGCCACCTCGCCCTTCATCGACCCGGCCGACCTCGACGCAGCCGTCACCCGGGTTCGCGACGGCCACGCGGACTCGGTGTTCGCGGCGGCACCCTCGCACGCGTTCCTCTGGCGCCTCGGCGCCGACGGCTCCGCCCGCGCCGTGAACCACGACCAGGCCGTCCGCCCCCGGCGGCAGGACCGGGACCCGGAGTTCCGCGAGACGGGCGCGTTCACCGCCTTCCGGGCCGCCGCCTTCCGCGAGCACCGCCACCGGTTCCACGGCCGCGTCGAACTCGTCGTCGTCGACGGTGCCGGAGCGATCGACGTCGACGACCCGGCCGACCTCGCGCTGGCGTCCGCCCTCGCACCACGGCTCGACCGCCCGGAACCCCGGCGGGTCCGCCCGACCGCCCGGATCGACCGCCCGGAACCGGGACCCGACGACCACGCACCCGACCACCGTCCGACCACCGAGTCGGACGCCCCCGCACCGAACGGAGCACCATGACCGTCAGCATCGGCACGTCCACGATCGGCGCGGGCCACCCCGCGTACCTCATCGGTGAGATCGGCCTGAACCACAACGGCGACGTCGACATCGCCAAGCGACTCATCGACGTCGCAGCGGACGCCGGACTGCAGGCCGTGAAGTTCCAGAAGCGCACGCCGGAGATCTCCACACCGGAGCACGTGAAGCAGACGCCCCGCAGCACGCCGTGGGGCGAGATGACCTACCTCGAGTACCGGTACCGCGTCGAGTTCGACCGCGACCAGTACATCGAGATCGGCGACCACGCGACGCTCCGCGGGCTCGACTGGTTCGCCTCGCCGTGGGACGAGCCGTCGGTGGCGTTCCTCGAGGACCTCAACGTCGTGGCGTACAAGATCGCCTCGGCGTCGGTGACGGACCTCGGACTCCTCGCCGAGGTCGCCGCGACCGGCAAGCCGGTGATCCTCTCGACCGGCATGTCGACGCTCGAGCAGATCGACCGCGCGGTCGAGGCCCTCGGCACCGAGCGCCTCGTGCTCATGCACGCCACGTCGACCTACCCGCTCCCCGCCGAGGAGGCGAACCTGCGGATGATCGACACCCTCGCGAACCGTTACGCGGGCGTCCCGGTCGGGTACTCCGGGCACGAGCCCGGGCTGCAGATCTCCCTCGCCGCGGTGGCGCTCGGCGCGACCGCCGTCGAGCGGCACATCACGCTCGACCGCACGATGTGGGGCTCCGACCACGCCGCGTCGCTCGAACCGCACGGGCTGCAGACGCTCGCGCGCGACGTCCGGATCATCGAGACCGCGCTCGGCGACGGCGTGAAGCGGGTCATGCCCGGCGAGCGGGCACCGCTCGCGAAGCTGCGTCGCGTCGGAGCGTGACGGGCGGCGACCTGGACGCGACCGGCGACGGGAGCGGGCCGAGGGGCGGACGGGAGGCGCGCCTCCCGTCCGACACACGGCCACGCGTCCGACGGGTGGTCGGTCTGGTCGACACCGACTCGTTCGCGAAGTGGGGCGCCCACCTGCTCGCCACCGCGCCCGCGCACTGGGACCTGGAGCTGCTCACGGTGGCGACGCCGCGATCCGCGAGCCGCGCGCAGCTGCGGTCCGCGTTCCGGGGGCTCGACGACCGGCTCGCGCACCTGGCCCCGGCGCCGCCGGAGGTGCTCGGGGTCGACGCGATCGTCGACCGCATCCGGCAGGACGCGCCGGACGCCGTGCTGGTGTCCCTGATCGGACCCGTCGCGGAACTCGTCATCGACGAGGTGCACCGTCGTGTGCCGCGGCGGCCCGTCCTCGTGACGGGGCTGCCGGGGATCTCCTACCCGGCGAAGTGGAAGGGCGTGTTCTTCCGGGCGCGCGCCGACCTGTTCGTGCTGCACAGCCACCGCGAGGTTCGCGCGTACGAGGAACTCGCGACCGAGGGCGGGATCGAGCCGCACTTCGCGCTCGCGACCCTGCCGTTCGCGCGTCCGTCCGGAGCCGCTGCGAGCCGCGCCGGTGCTGCGGGCACGCGCGACTCGGTCGTCTTCGCCGCGCAGCCGAGCGTGCCCGCGGACCGTGCCGAGCGGGAGCGCGTCGTCGGCTGGCTCGCCAAGACCGCCCGTCGGCACCCCGAGTGGCGCGTGGTGATCAAGGTCCGCGCCGCCGCCGGTGAGCACCAGACGCACCGCGAACAGGACCCGTACCCGGACCTCGTGCCGGCGGACGCGCCGGAGAACCTCGTGGTCGAGAGCGGCCCGATGTCCGCGCACCTCGACCGCGCGGTCGCACTCGTCACGATCAGCTCGACCGCAGTGCTCGAAGCCGCGGCACGGGGCATTCCCGCGCTCACCCTGACCGACTTCGGCATCGGTCGGCACCTGATCAACGAGGTGTTCGTGGGCAGTGGCCTCGAGGGCGACGCCGTCGACCTGGTGGACGGGCGCTTCGGGACGGTGCGGGCCGAGTGGATGCACGACAACCACTTCCACCCGGA
>NZ_JAUZED010000065.1 GCF_030705415.1 Curtobacterium sp. A7_M15
GGTGCGGGCCCGCACCGCGCCTCCCGTCCACTACGGCGCACGACTGTCCGCGACGGCCCACGACGGTCCGCCACCAACGGGAACGGCCCCCGCATCCGAGGATGCGGGGGCCGTTCCGGTGGAGCTCAGGCTCAGTTGTAGGTGCCCGGCGTGAAGTCGTCCGACGAGAAGCTGTCGAAGTCGACGAAGCTCAGGTCGGCGTCCGAGAACGACGAGTCGTCCGCGAAGATGCGGTTGGGGTACCGCTCCGCCTTCGCTTCTTCCGTCGCGTTCACGTCCACGTCACGGTACCGGCTGAGGCCCGTCCCGGCGGGGATGAGCTTACCGATGATGACGTTCTCCTTGAGGCCGACGAGGTGGTCCTGCTTGCCCTCCATGGCCGCCTGCGTGAGGACGCGGGTGGTCTCCTGGAAGGACGCGGCGGACAGCCACGACTCGGTCGCGAGGGACGCCTTGGTGATGCCCATGACCTCCTGGCGAGCGGAAGCGGTCTTGCGACCCTCCTGCAGCGCCGCACGGTTGAGCTCGTTGTACCGCGAACGGTCGACGAGCTCGCCCGGGAGCAGGTCGGTGTCGCCGTGGTCGACGACGGTGACCTTGCGGAGCATCTGGCGCACGATGACCTCGATGTGCTTGTCGTGGATCGGCACGCCCTGCGAGCCGTACACGTCCTGCACACCGTTGACCAGGTGCTTCTGGACCTCACGAACACCCTTGACGCGGAGGACTTCCTTCGGGTCGACGGTGCCGGCGATGAACTGCTCGCCGAGCTCGACGTGCTGGCCGTCCTCGATGAGGAGCGTCGCACGCTTCAGCACCGGGTAGATGAACGGCTCGTCACCGTTGTCCGGCGTGAGGATGATGCGACGACCCTTGTCGGTGTCCTCGATCACGACGCGGCCGGGGGCCTCGGCGATCGGGGACGCGCCCTTCGGCGTACGGGCCTCGAAGAGCTCCGTCACGCGGGGCAGACCCTGCGTGATGTCGTCGGCCGAGGCCGAACCACCCGTGTGGAACGTACGCATCGTCAGCTGGGTACCGGGCTCACCGATGGACTGGGCGGCGATGATGCCGACCGCCTCGCCGATGTCGACGAGGTTGCCCGTGGCGAGCGAACGGCCGTAGCACTTCGCGCAGACACCGACGCTCGACTCGCAGGTCAGGACCGAGCGCACCTTGATGCTCTCGACACCGGCCGCGATGAGCTTGTCGATGAGGACGTCACCGACGTCCTCGCCGGCCTCGGCGACGACCGTGCCCTTCGCGTCCACGGCCGGGGTGGCCAGGGTGCGCGAGTACACGGTGTTCTCGACGCGCGGGTCGCGGACGAGGGAGCCGTCGGCACCCACGGTCGCGATCGGCAGCTCGAGGCCGCGGGTCGTGCCGCAGTCGTCCTCGCGGATGATGACGTCCTGCGAGACGTCGACGAGGCGACGGGTCAGGTAGCCCGAGTCGGCGGTACGGAGAGCCGTGTCCGCCAGACCCTTGCGGGCACCGTGCGTGGCGATGAAGTACTCCGCCACGGTCAGGCCCTCGCGGTACGAGTTGATGATCGGGCGGGCGATGATCTCACCCTTCGGGTTGTTCACCAGACCACGCATACCGGCGATGTTGCGCACCTGCAGCCAGTTACCACGAGCGCCGGACGACACCATGCGGTTGATGGTGTTGTCGACCGGGAAGTTGTCGCGCATCTCCTGCGCGATCTCGTTCGTGGCCTCGGTCCAGATCTTGATCAGGTCGGCGCGGCGCTCCGCGTCGGTGATCAGACCCTTGTCGAACTCGCCCTGGACCTTGGCGGCCTGGACCTCGTAGCCCGCGATGATCTCCTTCTTGCGAGGAGGCGTCACGACGTCGGAGAGCGCAACGGTCACACCGGAGCGCGTGCCCCAGTAGAAGCCCGCGTCCTTGATCCGGTCCAGCGCGGCGGCCGTCTCGGTCTTGGAGTAGCGCTCGGCGAGGTCGTTGACGATCGCGGAGAGCACGCCCTTGTCGGTGACCTTCTGCACGAACGGGTAGTTCGCCGGGAGGGTCTCGTTGAAGAGCGCACGGCCGAGGGTCGTCTCGAGCAGGACGCTGTCGCCCTGCTCGTAGCCCTCGGGTGCCTCACCCTCGGCGAAGTACACGTCCGACATGCGGATCTTGACGAGCGCGTTGAGGTGCAGCGTGCCCTGGTCCTTCGCGAGGATCGCCTCGGCGACGGAGGAGAACGCACGGCCCTCACCCACGGCGCCCTCGCGGACGGTCGTGAGGTGGTGCAGACCGATGATCATGTCCTGTGCGGGCAGGGTCACCGGGCGGCCGTCGGACGGCTTCAGGATGTTGTTCGAGGCGAGCATCAGGATGCGGGCCTCGGCCTGGGCCTCCACCGAGAGCGGCAGGTGCACGGCCATCTGGTCACCGTCGAAGTCCGCGTTGAACGCAGCACACACGAGCGGGTGGAGCTGGATGGCCTTGCCCTCGACGAGCTGCGGCTCGAACGCCTGGATGCCCAGACGGTGCAGCGTCGGCGCACGGTTCAGCAGCACGGGGCGCTCGCGGATGATCTCCTCGAGCACGTCCCACACCTGCGGACGCGAACGCTCGACCATGCGCTTGGCCGACTTGATGTTCTGCGCGTGCGACAGGTCGATCAGGCGCTTGATCACGAACGGCTTGAAGAGCTCGAGCGCCATCTGCTTGGGCAGACCGCACTGGTGCAGCTTCAGCTGCGGACCGACGATGATGACCGAACGGCCCGAGTAGTCGACGCGCTTGCCGAGCAGGTTCTGGCGGAAACGACCCTGCTTGCCCTTGAGCATGTCGCTCAGGGACTTCAGGGCGCGGTTGCCGGTACCCGTGACCGGACGACCACGACGACCGTTGTCGAACAGCGCGTCGACCGCTTCCTGCAGCATGCGCTTCTCGTTGTTCACGATGATCTCGGGGGCACCGAGGTCGAGCAGGCGGCGGAGACGGTTGTTGCGGTTGATCACACGACGGTAGAGGTCGTTGAGGTCACTCGTGGCGAAGCGGCCACCGTCGAGCTGCACCATCGGGCGGAGCTCCGGCGGGATGACCGGCACGACGTCGAGCACCATCGCGGCCGGCGAGTTGCCGGTGGCGAGGAAGGAGCTGACGACGCGCAGGCGCTTGATCGCACGGATCTTCTTCTGGCCCTTGCCCTCGGCGATCTGCAGACGCAGCGCCTCGGCCTCGGCGGCCAGGTCGAACGCCTCGAGCCGCAGCTTGATCGCCTCGGCGCCCATGTAGGCGTCGAAGTAGATCCCGAAGCGGTCCTGGAGCTCGTGGAAGACGGCGTCCTCGGGCTTGAGGTCGCCCACCTTGAGGTTGCGGAAGTCCTCCCACACGCGCTCGAGGCGGGTGATGTCCTCGTCGAACGACTTGCGGACCTGGGACATCTCCTTCTCGGCGGTGTCCTTGGTGCGGCGCTTGACGTCGGCCTTGGCGCCCTCTTCCTCGAGCGCCGCGAGGTCGTCCTCGAGCTTCTTGAGGCGGTCGGCGATGATCGAGTCGCGCTGACCCTCGAGGTTCTTGATCTCGAGGCGCATCTCGTTCTCGAGACCCGGCATGTCCGCGTGGCGACCCTCTTCATCGATGTCGATGATCATGTACGCCGCGAAGTAGATGACCTTCTCGAGGTCCTTCGGCGCCATGTCGAGGAGGTACCCGAGGCGCGACGGGACGCCCTTGAAGTACCAGATGTGCGTGACGGGCGCGGCGAGCTCGATGTGGCCCATGCGCTCACGGCGGACCGAGGACTTGGTGACCTCGACGCCGCAGCGCTCGCAGACGATGCCCTTGAACCGGACACGCTTGTACTTGCCGCAGGCGCACTCCCAGTCGCGGGACGGACCGAAGATCTGCTCGCCGAACAGACCGTCCTTCTCGGGCTTGAGGGTGCGGTAGTTGATGGTCTCCGGCTTCTTGACCTCGCCGTACGACCACTGGCGGATGTCCTCGGCCGTGGCGAGACCGATCCGCAGTGCGTCAAATGAAGTTGCTTCGAGCAATGTTCTTCTCTCTAGCTGGATTCGTTACGAGTACGTGCGGGATCAGATGTCGTCGACGGACGACGACTCGAACCGCGAGGAGATGTTGATGCCGAGCTCTTCAGCGGCACGGAAGACCTCGTCGTCCGTGTCGCGGAGGCTGACCGCCTGGCCGTCGGCCGAGAGGACCTCGACGTTCAGGCAGAGCGACTGCATCTCCTTCATGAGGACCTTGAACGACTCGGGGATGCCGGGCTCCTGGATGTTCTCGCCCTTGACGATCGCCTCGTAGACCTTCACGCGGCCGAGGATGTCGTCGGACTTGATCGTCAGGAGCTCCTGGAGGGCGTAGGCGGCGCCGTACGCCTCGAGCGCCCACACCTCCATCTCACCGAAGCGCTGTCCACCGAACTGCGCCTTACCACCCAGCGGCTGCTGCGTGATCATCGAGTACGGACCGGTCGAACGCGCGTGGATCTTGTCGTCGACCAGGTGGTGCAGCTTGAGGATGTACATGTAGCCGACCGACACGGGCTCCGGGAACGGCTCGCCGGAGCGGCCGTCGAAGAGCTGCGCCTTGCCGGACGAACCGATCAGGCGCTCGCCGTCGCGGTTCGGGAGGGTGCTGTCGAGGAGGCCCTCGATCTCACGCTCGTACGCACCGTCGAACACCGGGGTGGCGACCTTCGTGCCGGGCTCGGCGCTGCGGGCGGCCTCGGGGAGGGCGGAAGCCCACTCCTGGATGCCCTCGACGTTCCAGCCCTGCTTCGCGAGCCACCCGAGGTGGATCTCGAGGACCTGGCCGAAGTTCATGCGGCCGGGGACGCCGAGCGGGTTGAGCACGATGTCGACGGGGGTGCCGTCGGCGAGGAACGGCATGTCCTCGACCGGGAGGATCGTCGAGATGACGCCCTTGTTGCCGTGACGACCGGCGAGCTTGTCACCTGCGGTGATCTTGCGCTTCTGGGCGATGTAGACGACCACGCGCTGGTTGACGCCCGAGCCGAGCTCGTCGTCGCCGTCCTGCGAGTCGAACACCTTGACGCCGATGATCGTGCCCTCTTCACCGTGGGGCACCTTCAGCGAGGTGTCGCGCACCTCGCGCGACTTCTCGTTGAAGATCGCGCGGAGCAGGCGCTCCTCGGCGGAGAGCTCGGTCTCGCCCTTCGGCGTGACCTTGCCGACCAGGATGTCGCCGGGGCGGACCTCGGCACCGATGCGGATGATGCCGCGCTCGTCGAGGTCGGCCAGGAGGTCCGGGCTGACGTTCGGGAGGTCGCGGGTGATCTCCTCCTTGCCGAGCTTCGTGTCGCGGGCGTCGACCTCGTACTCCTCGATGTGGATCGAGGAGAGCGTGTCGTCCTTCACGAGGTTCTGCGACAGGATCATCGCGTCCTCGTAGTTGTAGCCCTCCCACGGCATGAACGCGACGAGGAGGTTCTTGCCGAGCGCGAGCTCGCCGTTCTCCGTCGCGGGACCGTCGGCGATGACCTCGCCCTGCTCGACGCGCTCACCGGCCGAGACGACCACGCGGTGGTTGTAGCTCGTGCCCTGGTTCGAGCGGTCGAACTTGCGCAGGTAGTAGGTCTGCGTGCCGCCCTCGTCGAGCTGCAGGGTCACGGCGTCGGCCGAGACCTCGGAGACGACACCGGCCTTGTCGGCGGTGACGACGTCGCCGGCGTCGATGGCCGTGTAGCCCTCCATACCGGTACCGACGAGCGGCGACTCGGAGCGGAGCAGCGGGACGGCCTGACGCTGCATGTTCGCACCCATGAGGGCGCGGTTCGCGTCGTCGTGCTCGAGGAACGGGATGAGCGACGTCGCGACCGACACCATCTGGCGCGGGGAGACGTCCATGTAGTCGACCTCGTCCTTGCCGACGAGCTCGACCTCGCCGCCCTTCTTCCGGACGAGCACCTTGTCGTCCTGGAAGTGGAAGGAGTCGGTGAGCGGGGCGTTCGCCTGCGCGACGACGAAGTCGTCCTCTTCCGACGCGGTGAGGTAGTCGATGGTCGTGGTGACCTGACCGTTCACGACGCGGCGGTACGGCGTCTCGATGAAGCCGAAGGAGTTGATCCGACCGAACGACGCGAGCGAGCCGATCAGGCCGATGTTCGGGCCTTCCGGGGTCTCGATCGGGCACATGCGGCCGTAGTGCGACGGGTGGACGTCACGGACCTCGACGCCGGCACGCTCACGGGAGAGACCACCCGGGCCGAGGGCCGAGAGACGACGCTTGTGCGTCAGGCCCGCGAGCGGGTTGTTCTGGTCCATGAACTGCGACAGCTGCGAGGTGCCGAAGAACTCCTTGATCGCGGCGACGACGGGTCGCACGTTGATCAGGGTCTGCGGGGTGATCGCCTCGATGTCCTGCGTGGTCATGCGCTCGCGGACGACGCGCTCCATGCGGGACAGACCGGTGCGGACCTGGTTCTGGATGAGCTCGCCGACGGCACGGATGCGACGGTTGCCGAAGTGGTCGATGTCGTCCACGTCGAGGCGGAGCTGGACGGGCTCGCCGTCGCGGACGCCGTCGAGCGTGGTCTTCTCGGCGTGCAGCGAGACCAGGTACTTGATCGTGCGGACGATGTCCTGCACGGTCAGGACCGAGTCGCTGAGCGGCGCGTCGATGCCGAGCTTGCGGTTGACCTTGTAGCGGCCGACCTTCGCGAGGTCGTAGCGCTTCGGGTTGAAGTAGAAGTTGTCGAGGAGCGCACGCGCGGCCTCGGCGGCGACCTGCTCGCCCGGACGCAGCTTGCGGTAGATGTCCTTGAGCGCCTCTTCCTTGGTGAGGATGGCGTCCTTCTCGAGGGTCGACTCGATCGAGGCGAAGCCCTGGAACTCCTCCATGATCTCTTCGCTCGTCATGCCGAGCGCCTTGAGGAAGACCGTGACGGACTGCTTGCGCTTGCGGTCGATGCGCACGCCCACCTGGTCGCGCTTGTCGATCTCGAACTCGAGCCAGGCACCACGCGACGGGATCACGCGGGCGGAGTAGATGTCCTTGTCGGAGGTCTTCTCCTGCTGGCGCTCGAAGTACACGCCCGGCGAGCGGACGAGCTGCGAGACCACGACGCGCTCGGTGCCGTTGATGATGAACGTGCCGCGCTCGGTCATGAGCGGGAAGTCGCCCATGAACACGGTCTGCGTCTTGATCTCACCGGTCATGTGGTTCATGAACTCGGCGTTGACGTAGAGCGGGGCGGCGTAGGTCTTGCCACGCTCCTTGCACTCGTCGATCGAGTACTTCGGGTCCTCGAGCTCGGGCGACGTGAAGCCGAGCTGCATGGTCTCGCCGAGGTCCTCGATCGGGGAGATCTCCTCGAAGATCTCCTCGAGCCCGGAGTGCAGTGCCAGGTCGGTGCGACCCTGCTCCTGCCCTTCGGCGAGGCGGGCCTTCCAGACGTCGTTGCCGACGAGCCAGTCGAAGCTCTCCGTCTGGAGTGCGAGCAGATCCGGAACCGTGAGGGTGTCCGTGATCTTGGCGAACGAGAGTCGCGAGTGGTTGCGACCGTTCTTGGGGTTGGTGGATGCGTTGGGCGCAGCAGCCAAGGGTGTGACCTCCGGTAGGCCCCGTCGGGCCGGTACTGACGAGCAGCACGTAGGTGGGTGGATTGACGCTTCAGCGCAGCCCTCGAAGACACGCGATCACGCGACGGCCGGTGAGCTGTGCACGTGTGCGATGATCTGGGTGGACGGGACCCGCCGACATATACGGGACCGGCACCACCAGGGCACGTTCTGGAAGAACGCTGCGTCGACCGCAATATGACGACACGGATGCCAGGGAGCGCGAACTGCCATCATAGGTCGGGCTCGTCGCGGATGTCCAGTCCTGGCTTGACCGAATTCGGCAGTGCCGTGTATAAGCCGGTGGACAGGGTGGGTATTCCCCGCCCCGCAGCCCGGACCGAGGCCGTCAGCGCAGGGCGCGGAACGCCGCCTCCGGCTGCCGCGTCCGTACGAACGTGACGCGCCCCCGGTCGTCGGTGAACTCGATCCCGAGCCCCGGCGTGAGGATGAGCGCGCGGACGCCCCGTCGGATCCGCAGGCCGAGACCGCCGTACGTCGACGCGTCCGCCTCGACGAGTCGCACGTCGGCGATCCGGTCGCGAGCGATCCGCCGCGCCGGCAGCGGCCGGAAGTGCAGGACGACGTGGGTGTCGGTCACGGTCCAGCCGGACCGGGCGACGAGGAGCAGGAAACCGACGGTGACGCCGACGAGCGCCGGGACCAAGAGCGCCGCCTCCGGGGCATCGCCCGGCCAGCCGAGCACCGCGGCGGTCAGCCCGAGGCCGCCCACGAGCAGGACGGCGCCCACCGCGCGCATCCAGGTCGGCGCGTGCTCACGCTCGGTGTGGGAGGCGCGGGTGGCGACCGCGGGGCGGCTCGAGGTGGTGAGGCGGTACGTGGGCACGCTCATGGTGTCGGTCATGCGGGTCGACTCCTCGTGGGATCGGGTCCGTTCGTGGTCATATTTTACATAGCGCACGCAATGTGTTCAATGGTCGCGTGATCGGACCAGGGGCGGCGCGCAGGAGAGCGGGGAGCCCGGCGCACGCCGACGGCGCGCGCACGAGGGGCAGTGGGGGTGCCGGACGGACGCGCCGCGGTCACGAGCGGGGTGCGGAAGCGCGAGGTGTGGGGCACTGCGCGGATCGACGCACCGAGGTGACGACCGGATGAACGGTAGGCGACGACCCTTGGCGTCCGCTGTCCGTCCATGTGTACGCATTCACCGGAGGACGAGGGCGACGGCCTCCGTGCGCGTGCGGACACCGAGCTTCGTGAAGACCTGGTTCACGTAGGACTTCACGGTCGGCACGGTGAGGAAGAGCTCGGCGGCGATCTGCGGGTTCGACCGGCCCGCGGCGATGCGTTCCAGCACCTCCGCCTCGCGCGGTGTCAGCGCCGGGAAGCGTGTCCGGAGCGACTCGGCCGGGTCCGACGCCGCGACGGGCGCGGCCGCGGTGCCGCCCGCCAGCTGTGCCACGAGCCGGGCGCCCACGCTCGCGTCGAACGTGGACTGCCCCGACGCCACCGCACGGATCGCCGTCGCGATCTCGCCACGACCGGCGTCCTTGGTCAGGTACCCGCGCGCACCGGCACGCAACGCGGTCAGGATCGACTCGTCGTCGGCGAAGGTGGTGAGGACGAGCACGGCGACGTCGGGGTGCGCCGCGGTGATGCGCGCCGTCGCCGTGGGACCGTCGACACCGGGCATCCGGAGGTCCATGAGCACCACGTCCGGGGACTCTCGGTCGACCGCGGCGACCGCCTCGGCCCCGTCCGACGCCTCGCCGACGACCTCGAGGTCGTCCACCAGCGAGAGCACCGTCACGAGGCCGTCGCGCACGATGGCCTGGTCGTCGACGACGAGCACGCGGACGGTCACGGGCGGTCGCCCTCGACGGACTGCCGGTCCACGGGCAGGTGCATCGCCACGACGAACTCGTCGTCCGACCGTTCCGCCTCGACCGTGGCGCTGCTGCCGAGCTCCTCGAAGCGCTCGCGCATCCCGAGCAGACCGTGCCCGCCCCCGGACAGCGGGTTCGCCACGACGACGTCCACGGCGTCGCCGTCCCGGATGACGGATAGGGACACGGGACGGCCGGGAGCATGCCTGCGTGCGTTGCTGAGCGCCTCCCGGACCACCTGGACCACGGCGGCACGGTGGGCCGCATCGAGGTCGGTGAGTGCCGTGTCGCCCTGCGTCACGATCTCGCCACCGAACGACCGGTGCGCCTCGACGAGGGCCGCCAGGCCCGACGCGCGTCCGGTCGAGGGACGGGAGGCGCGGCGCGGCTCGTCGGACCGGCCCGCGTCCGCCTCGGCGTCGGTCTCGGTGTCGTCCCGCAGCGCGTGCACCGCGCGTCGTGCCTCGGCGAGCCCGTCCGCGGCGAGCGCGCGGGCCTCGGCGGCGCGTCTCGTGGCGTCCTCGACCCGACCGGCTTCGAGCAGCGCCTCGACCGCGTCGAGCTGGAGCACGAGCCCTCCCAGGGAGTGCGCGAGCACGTCGTGGATGTCCCGGGCGGCACGCGAGCGGTCGGCGAGGAGCTGGGTGCGCTGCTGCTCCCGCTCGGCCTCGCGGGCCTGCTCCGCCGCGATGCGGAACTGCCGCCGACTGAACCCGATGAGGACACCGAGGAGCACCCCGCCGCTCGTCCCCAGGACGAACTGGAGCGAGGCGTGCTCGAGGGTCGCGGTCGTGGCGACCACGACGACCACGGCGAGCGCCGTCACGGCCGCCGTCCACACGGGCACCCGCAGGTTCGCCCCGATCAGGACGATGCCGACGATGACGGGGACGATCATCAGCGACTCCGTCGGCACCACCGTCACGGAACCGCCCACGATCATCAGCACACCCGCGGCGATGAGCGCCCGCTGCGTCCGGCCGAGCTCGCGGAGCGCCCAACCGGCGAGCGCCACCGATCCGGCCACCCACACCCACGCCGGGTGGTGCAGCAGGACGCCGTTGCGGACGAACCAAAAGCCCACGATCGCGATGCCGAGGGCGTTCAACCCCCAGACGGCACCCGAACGCGGCCGGCCTCCGGGGAGGTCGGCCGCGTCGAGGCCGGTCAGCAGCGTCACCGCACCATCATGCCGCGCGTCGAGCGACCGCCGCGGGGGATGCGCCCGTCGAGGACGACGGCACGTGCGGCGCGGTTCAGCGCGAGGACGAGCAGGATCGTGCCGGTCGAGGTGAGAAGGTGCGCGCCGAGGTGTCCGCCGAGCACGTCGAGCCCCACGCGGACGGCGAGCAGGACGATCCAGAGCACGGCGCCGAGCGCACCCGTGCGGGACTGGAGGGTGCGACCCTTGCTGTCCGGGGTGCCGACCGTCCGGAACCGGGTGATGCGCCCCATGGTCAGGCCGACGCCGATCGTGATGAGGGCCTCGATCCCGAGGAAGACGACGTCGGTCGTCGTCACGGTGGCCTTCGACTGGGCGAGGACCACCACGCCGATGACGGCCATGATCAACGGCGTGCGCCAGATGCGGGTCGGGTCGAGGTACTGCCAGGTCGCCTGGCGGTACCCGAGGAACACCACCAGGGCGATCCCGATGAGGACGTTCGCGACGAGCTGGACCGACATGGTGTGCCTTTCGGGAGGTGTCCGGCGGGCCGTTCCCGACCGGTGACACAAGCCTCGTCCGGTGGCGTCGGCCGGCACACCAACCAGGGGTGGGGACGCGGGTGGTGATCCGGGTGGTGTTCGATTGGTGCCATGGCTGATGCGTTCGACGGGTTCCGGATCGGTGCGGGGTACGCGGTGGTCGAGCCGGACCGGCACCGCCCGGGGTCCTTCACGCTCGTGGTCGACGGGACGCCGCAGTCGCACGTCGACCTCGAGGACCCGACGCACCTGGCGTTCGAGTACATCCGGCGGATCGGGCACGCGATCGACCTGCTGCCCGACGGGCCGATCACGGCACTGCACCTGGGCGCGGGGGCCCTCACGCTGCCGCGGTACGTCGCGGTCACGCGGCCGGGCTCCCGTCAGCAGGTCGTCGAGCTGGAGCGGGACCTCGTCGACCACGTGCGGGACGCGCTGCCGTTCCCGCGCGGTGCCTCGATCCGGGTGCGGTACGGCGACGCGCGGGAGGTCCTGACGAAGCTCCCCGCCGGTCTGCGCGGCACGGTCGACCTCGCCGTGGTGGACGTCTTCGGCGGCTCGCAGATCCCGGCACACGTGACGAGCGTCGAGTTCTACCGGTCGGTCGCGGAGTTCCTGTCACCGACCGGGATCGTCGCGGTGAACGTGGCGGACGGCGCGGGGCTCGCGTTCGCCCGGGGACAGGCGTCGACGCTGCAGGCGGTGCTGCCGTCGGTGGCGGCCGTGGCGGACACCGGGATGCTCAAGGGACGGCGGTTCGGGAACATCGTGCTGCTCGGGTCGCCGACGGACCTGCCCGTGGCGGACATGCCTCGCCGGTACTCCTCGGACCCGATGCCGGCGAAGGTCGTGCACGGGGCGGAGCTGCGGGCGTTCATCGCGGGGGCGCCGATCGTCACCGACCAGACCGCGGTCGCGTCGCCCGAGCCGAACCGGAGCGTGTTCGGCGGCTGACGGGGCCGGGGCGTTGCGGGGCGGCGACCCAGAACGACATTCTCGACGTCGTACGACAAGGGTCTTGTCGCTCCCGCGCGTCCGCAACTGTTGCGCACGCCGACCGACGACATCGTCGACGTCGTACGACGACCGCCGTGTCGCTGCTTGCGCACGCATCCGTGCCCGCGGCCGTGCCCGCGCCCCGCGCCTCCGCGACCTCGCGCGGGACTGGAGGTGCGGTGCCAGGCCGACCCGCGCCTCCCGAGCCGTGCGACTCGCGGGACGGGCCCCCGTCGCGTCCGGTGTGACCACTTCGCGTCCGTCCGTGACCCGCGGGATCCGGCGCGCGGAGGGTCCGCCTGCCAGGATGGGTCTGAACGACCGCGCAGGTGCGCGACCGAGCAAGGGGATCCCTGATGACGAACGACGACCGGAGCAACGAGGACCGGACGGGCGACGGCCAGGAGCCGCGCTACGGCGAGCGGGTCGACCCCGCGCCCGCCTCCACGCCGCAGTACGGCGAACACGCCCCGCAGGCGGACGCCCCGCGCTGGGGCGAGCAGGCCCAGCAGTACCAGGCCCCGCAGGGCGAGACCCCGCAGTACGGCTCGACGCAGTACGCCGAGCAGCAGGGCCAGTACGGGCAGCCGCAGCACGGGCAGCCCCAGTACGGCCAGCAGCCCTACGCTGCGGCTCCGGCGAGCGCCGGTGCTCCCTCGTGGCAGGGCTACGAGGAGCCGAAGGCGAAGAAGAAGACCGTCGGCGTCGTGGCCTTCGTCGTGGCCGTTGCTGCGCTCGTGGTCGGCATCATCGGTGGCGCACTCTTCGGCGGCGTCTTCGGCGGCTCCGAGGCTTTCCGACAGTCGGTGGAGAACAACGGGGCGACTCCGAGCGAGTCGGACATCATGGCGCTCACGACATCGTCGAGCGCAGTCACTGGGTCGCTGCTGTTCTACCTGGGCTCGGCACTCGGTCTCTGGGCGATCGTGCAAGGCATCGTCGCTGCGGTCACGAAGCGCGGACGTGGCTGGGGTGTCTTCGCGATCATTCTGGCAGTCGTCGCAGCGATCGCGTTCGTCGTCGCCATCCTCGTCTCGGCCGTGTCGGCCAGCGGGATGTCCTGAACTCGGAAACCATCTCGGACGGCCCGTCGTGCACCCGCACGGCGGGCCGTCCTCGTTGTGCGAGCGACAGTCCTGCGGGCGACACGGCCGTGACCCCCGTGCGCGTGGCACCGCTCGCTCTCGGGGCGGCACGGTTACCCTCGAACCGATGTCCCTCCCGCCCGACGACCGCCAGCAGCCCGACCGCACCGACCGCGCCCGGGAACCGCGTCATGCGGCGCCCGTGACGGCCGGCGTGAGCCCCGGCAGCACCTTCGCTCCGATCAGCCTGCGCCCCGCGGTCGACGCCGAGGCCGTCCAGCAGCGGCTGCGCGATCTCGGGCAGAGCCGCAGCACCGAGGCACTGGCCGAACGTGCCGAGCTCCTCCGGCTGCTCGGGCGGCTCGACGAGTCGCTCGTCGTCGCGGAAGAGGTGTTCCGCCTGACGATGTTCACGGGGGAACGCTCGGACAAGGTGTCCGCACGGATCCGTCGCGCCCACGTCCTGCACGACCTCGGGCGGTACGAGCGCGCCGCGAGCGAGTCGGCCATGGCACGCGACACCGCCCGGACCGAGGAGTGGCCGGAACTCGAGGGCGCCGCCGCCGAGCTCGAGGGCTGGTCGCTGTTCGAGCTCTCCCGCTTCGACGAGGCCCGGGCCGCACTGTCTAGGGCGTACCAGGCGTTCCGTCAGGCCGGTGCACCGTCGGAGCGCACCGAAGCACTCCGGACGGCGGTCGAGGCAGCACTCCGAGCATCGGTCGCCCAGCCCCGGGTAGAGGACAAGCCGCGGACGGCCCGTGACGTCGCCGCACGCCGAGCGGACGAGGACGCACCGGCCGCACCGCGCGCTCCGGAGCCCGCGCAGCAGACCCCGACGGTGCGACGCCGCGTGCTGGGCGCGCCGGACGCCGCCCGGACCGAGGCGGACGAACTCTGGGGCCGGATCGCCGCACGTGCCGCGCAGAAGGGCCAGGCCGGACGCGACGAACCCGGCGACGACGAGCGGTGACGACGCTCGAGGCCGTCCGGGCCCGCGCCGAGCAGTTGATGACGGCGCACCTCGGGGCGGGCGGGTGGTCGTTCGCGTTCGACCACGCGAAGACCCGGGCGGGCCAGTGCGACTTCGCCCGCAAGCGCATCACGGTGAGCCGCTACCTCGCCGTGCGGTTCTCCGAGGACGACGTCGACCAGGTGCTCCTGCACGAGATCGCGCACGCGCTGGCCGGGTCCCGCGCCGGCCACGGACCCACGTGGCGCCGGACGGCGAAGGCACTCGGCTACACGGGTTCGCGCCTGTACGACGGCCCCGTGGCGAGCGAGCTCGCACCGTGGGTCGGCACGTGTCCCGCCGGGCACGAGCACTTCCGCTACCGCACCCCGACACGGCCGCTGGCGTGCGCGAAGTGCTCACGCCGGTTCGACGCCCGGAACGTCATCGCGTGGGAGCGCCGAACAGCGGAGGCGAGCCGAGCTACCGCATGATGGCGATCACGTGCGGAGGCGCGCCGGTAACCCGTTAGCCTGGGCGGATGCACACGGGGCAGCACATCCGCACGGACACCGGTTCCACGTGGTTCTTCGACGCCGGACGGATCGCCCTCGACTTCGCGCACACCGGCGGGTTCGCAGACGACCCGGACGGTCGACGACCGCGGGCACAGCTCGGCGAGCTCCTGGCGACCCCGGCGGACCTCGACGAGTGGCTGAGCGACCACACGGAGCCGATCGACGTCGGCGCGACGGCGCGCGAGCTACAGGACGCCCGGGCCCTCCGCGCGGCGATCGCACGGTTGGCGGTCGCTGCGGCTCCGGGTCCGGCCTCGACCGCGGCGGAGCGGACCGCGGTGGCTGCGGGCCTGCGAGCCGGGACCGGTCGCACGCGCCCGGCGCCGGACGACATCGACACGGTCAACCTCTTCGCTGCGCTGCCGGACGTGCCGCCGAGCCTCCACGGCGGCCGTCGTCGCGCGGGGGCGAACCGGGTGCGGCTCGCCCAGGCGCTGTCGAGCGTTGCGCGGGACGCCGTGGCGCTCTTCACCGAGGTCGGCTTCGACGACGTCGCCGCCGACGGCCAGCCCACGCGGTTGAGCCGCTGCTCGGCGGACGACTGCGGCCTCGTCTTCTACGACTCGTCCCGTGGGGGAACGCGCCGGTGGTGCTCGATGCAGCGGTGCGGCAACCGGGCCAAGGTGCGGGCGCACCGGGCGCGACGCGCTGCGGTCTGAGGCGACCCGCGCCTCCTGGCCTGCTCACGGCGCCGGAGCGCGCCGACCGGCCCCCGTGCGGACCGGCACCCGCGCCGACCGGCCCACGGGCCGCACGAGGCCAGGCGACACGAAGCCGTACCGGACGAAAACAAGGATTCGGTGCGCCGAATCCTCTGGCATGCTGTCTGCATGACCGACACCGCTGCCCGCCCCACCGGGACGAACACGCCTCGGAAGCGTGCGGCCGGCCTGACCCTGCTCGGACCCGCGTTCGTCGCGGCGATCGCCTACGTCGACCCGGGCAACGTCGCCGCGAACCTCACCGCCGGCGCGAAGTACGGCTACCTGCTGCTCTGGGTCCTCGTCGCCGCGAACGCCAGCGCGGTCGTCGTGCAGTACCTCTCCGCCAAGCTCGGCGTCGTCACCGGCAAGTCCCTGCCGGAGCACCTCGGCCTGCGGATGAAGCGCACGCCCCGGCTGCTGTTCTGGGCGCAGGCCGAGGTGGTGGCAGCGGCGACCGACATCGCCGAGGTCATCGGCGGCGCACTCGCGCTCCACCTGCTGTTCGGGCTGCCGCTCGTCGCGGGAGGGGTGATCACGGGCGTGGTCTCGATGGCGATCCTCACCCTGCAGAGCCACCGCGGCACCCGCACGTTCGAGGCGGTGGTGACGGCGATGCTCGCGATCCTCACGGTGGGGTTCTGCGCCGGGCTGGTGTTCGCGCAGGTGTCGCCCGGCGAGCTCGTCGCCGGGCTCACGCCGCGGTTCGAGGGCTCCGAGTCGGTGATGCTCGCCGCCTCGATGCTCGGCGCGACGGTGATGCCGCACGCCGTGTACCTGCACTCGGCCCTGGCGCGCGATCGGCACGGCGACGTCCCGGCGGGTCCGGAGCGTCGTCGGGTGCTCGTCGCGACGCGGTGGGACGTGGGGCTGGCGCTGCTGGTGGCCGGCGGGGTGAACATCTGCATGCTCGTCCTCGCGGCGGCCACGCTCCCCGGGGTCGCCGACACGGACTCGATCCCGGGAGCACAGCGGGCCATCGCGGAGCACGTCGGACCGGTCGTGGGCGTACTCTTCGCCGTCGGGCTGCTCGCGTCGGGGCTGGCCTCGACCTCGGTCGGCTGCATGGCCGGCGCCGAGATCATGCACGGCCTGCTGCACGTGCGGATCCCGCTGCTGGCCCGGCGGTTGATCACACTCGTGCCGGCGATCGTCCTGCTCGCGGTGAACGCGGACGCGACGATGCTGCTCGTGGTGAGCCAGGTCGTCCTGAGCTTCGGGATCGCCTTCGCGATCGTGCCGCTGGTGGTCTACACGTCCCGCCGCAGCGTGATGGGAGCAGACGTCAACGCGATGACCACCCGCGTCGTCGCGGGGGTCATCGCGTCGGTGATCGTCGCGCTCAACGTGGCGCTGGTCGTGCTGACACTCGCCGGCTGAGCGGGTCGGGTCGACTAGTCGACGACGCGCACGCCCTTCCAGAACGCCACGTAGCCCGAGTAGTCCTTGCCCACGCGGTCGAACGACGACGGGATCGGCGTCGGGTAGGACCAGGCGTTGTCCTGGAGCGCCTGCCCGTCGACGTTCACCGTGTAGTACTGCGTGTCGCCCTTCCACGGGCAGTGGTACTGGGTGGGGCTCTCGGTGAACAGCTCGGACTTCACGCTCGACGGCGGGAAGTACCAGTTGCCCTCGATCTGGATGAGGTCCTCCTGCGGGGCCTCGGCGATCACGGTGTCTCCGACGACTGCCTTCACGGCATGCTCCTTCGCTCGTTGCGGTTCCGGTTGTCGAGGGCGAACGCTACGCGCGCGAACTCGATTCCCGCAGGGTCACCAGTCGGCCGTCGGCGGCGAGTGCGTCGTGGACCGCGTCCGAGCCGAGCGCCACGCCGGCCTCGGAGGCGCTGACCAGGTGCTTCACCGCCCGCCGCAGCCCGGTGTACGCGGCGCAGGCAGCCGCCGCCTCGGGCGAGGTGTGGTCGATCCCGACCTCGGTGAGCGCGTCGACGACGGCGCCGGCCGCGAGCAGGTCCTCGACCGCGAAGTCCGGCGCGTCCGGCACGTCCGCTGCTTCGCCCGCCGCCTCCGCGGCGTCGTCACCGGGTGCGTGGCGGCGTCCGGCGGCGACGATCGCGACGACACAGCGGTCACCGCGTTCGGCCTGGAGGCGCGTCACGCGTTCGGCGACGGCCGTCACGTTGCCGAGGTGGCCGAGCACGACCTCCGGACCGTCCGGCACCTGCGCCGCGACGGCACGCATCGTCCGCCGGCGCCCCGGCTCGTCGTGCGCGGCCGACGCCGGCAGGACGTCCACCCAGACGACGAGGTGCGCCCCGGAGGCGATCCGCGCGGCGCCTCCGGTCCCCCATCCGAACCGGACCTGGTACTTCTCCTGCGCGTGTGCTGCCACCGCTCCACGATAGCCGCGCACGGGTCCCTGATCCTTTCCACAGGTGCCCTCCGTCGGGGATTTCGTCAGGGTCGGCGACCGTAGGATCGGGTGCCATGGAGATCGCCCCCGCACCCACCCTGACCGGCGACCGCGTGACGCTCGAACCCCTCGGCTCGGAGCACGCGGACGACCTCCGGGCGGCGGTCGCGGACGGTGATCTGTGGCGCACCTGGTACACCTCGATCCCCGCTCCGGCGCAGGTCGACGACGAGATCGAACGCCGTCTGGGCGAGCAGGCAGCGGGACGGATGGTGCCGTTCGCCGTGCGGGACCGCCCGACCGGCCGGGTCGTGGGGTCGACGACCTTCCTCAACCTCGACACGGCCAACCGCCGGGTCGAGATCGGTGCGACGTTCCTGTCCAGGTCGACGCAGCGCACGGGCATCAACACCGAGGCGAAGCTCCTCATGCTCTCGCACGCGTTCGACGTGTGGCAGTGCATCGCGGTCGAGTTCCGGACCCACTCGCACAACCTCCAGTCCCGCACGGCCATCGCCGCGCTCGGCGCGAAGCAGGACGGCGTGCTCCGGAACCACTCGATCGGTCGCGACGGCACGCTGCGGGACACCGTCGTCTTCTCGATCATCGCGTCGGAGTGGCCGACCGTGCGGTTGTCCCTCGCCGAGCGGCTCCGTCGGCACGACCGCGCCGAGGGCGCCCGACGCCGCGCGGCCCGGCACGCCTGACCCCTGGGTCGGCTCGCCGTCGGTCCGTCGGTCCGTCGGTCGTCCACCCTGTCCGAGTAGCGTTCGCGCCATGCACGTCGGCATCCGGATCACCCTCGACGCACCGGTCGAGGCGGTGCGCGACGCCCTGCTCTCCCCCGCAGTGATGGTCGCCGTGACGAAGCCGTTCCTGGTCTACCGGTCGCGCGACCCGCAGGGGTTCCCGGTGCGCTGGGTGCCCGGCGAGCCGCACCCGATCACGGCGAGCGCCTTCGGTGTGATCCCGAGCGGGGACACGCACGTGGACCTCGACCTGTACGAGGTGCGGGGCGTGCCCGTGCAGCGCGACAACGGCGGGGGGACGAGCGGGCTGTTCGGACGGATGTCGATGCAGCACCGGATGGCGACGGTGGACCTCGGGGACGGGCGGACCCTCCTCGTCGACCGGCTCTCGTACCGGATGCGGCCCGCGGCGCTCGGCGTCCTGCTCTGGCCGGGGATGTGGGTGATCTGGCAGTGGCGCGCGCTGCGGATGCGCGCCCTCGCGCCCGGTTGGCGGCGCGCTCGGCGAACCGCGGCGTGACCGCCGGGCCCGCGCCGTTCCTCCAGGCAGGGCGTACGCTCGTACCGTGAGCCAGACGCACGAGCCGGCAACCGATGATCGCGTGCACAGCACGCTCGCCACCGTGGACTGGCGGCGGATGACCTTCGACCTGTACCGACGCGTGCGGGCGACCACCGACCCGGAGACCGCGCACGCGCTGTGGCGGGAGACCCGAGACGCGATGTTCGGTGAGCACCCGGCGAGTCCGCTCCTCGACGAGGACGCCCGTGACTTCGAGTCGCTGCCCGTCCCGGACTACGACCCGTCCTGGCGCTTCCGGGCCCGCATCGAGCCGGCCGAGCCGACCGCGATGGACGTCGAGACCGGCACCGACGGCATCGTGCACTTCGACCGGCTCGGCGTCGTGACCCTGGCCGGCATCGGGTCGCTCGACGTGTGGGCGCACGGCGGCTACGCGGGCGGGGTGTTCATCCCGGTCAAGGACGCCAGCGCCGGCAAGGCCCGCGGGACCTACGGCGGTGGCCGCTACCTGCTCGACACGATCAAGGGCGCCGACCTCGGTGGCGACGACGGCGAGATCGTCCTCGACTTCAACTTCGCGTACAACCCGTCGTGCGCGTACGACCCGGCGTGGGCGTGCCCGCTCGCGCCCCCGGGCAACACCGTCCCGGTCCCGATCCCCGTCGGCGAGCAGTACGACTTCTAGGGTGGAGCACATGTCGGGTCTCGTCGCGATCGACGCCGGAGGGCGCATCCCGCCGTTCGAGCAGGTCCGGTCCCAGATCGCCGCGCAGATCAGCGCGGGCTACCTCGTGGACGGGGAGCGGCTGCCGAGCGTCCGTGGTCTCGCGGACGAGCTCGGGCTCGCGGCCGGGACGGTCGCGCGGGCGTACCAGTTGCTCGAGGAAGCCGGCCTCGTGCAGACCGCTCGCGGCGCCGGGACCCGGGTGGTCCGACCGGCCGAGGTGCCGTCGTCGGTGACCGATGCCGCCCATGCGCTCGCCGTCGCCGCGCGGGCGGCCGGGTTGTCCGCCGACCAGGCGGCCGCCGCGCTGCGGGACGCCTGGCCCGCCTGACGCGG
>NZ_JAUZED010000066.1 GCF_030705415.1 Curtobacterium sp. A7_M15
GCCGCCGCCGCGCAGCGCAGCCGCCGCAGCGACCGCGCGCCGCGCTACGCGCGCACGTGCGGGTGCGCCCCGAGCTCCTCGGCGACGAGGAACGCCAGCTCGAGCGACTGCATGTGGTTCAGCCGCGGGTCGCACAGGGACTCGTACCGGGTCGCCAGCGTGGCCTCGTCGATCTGCTCCGAGCCACCCAGGCACTCCGTGACGTCGTCACCGGTGAGCTCGACGTGCATGCCGCCCGGGTACGTGCCGACCTCGCGGTGGGCCTCGAAGAAGCCGAGGACCTCGTCTACGACGTCGTCGAACCGGCGGGTCTTGTACCCGGTCGGCGTGGTCAGGCCGTTGCCGTGCATCGGGTCCGTCACCCACAGCGGGTTGGCGTCCATGCCCTTGATCGCCTCGAGCAGCTTCGGCAGCTCGTCGCGGATCTTCCCGGCGCCCATGCGGGTGATGAACGTCAGGCGACCCGGCTCGCGGTTCGGGTCGAGCTTGTCGACCAGGGCCTTCATGTCGTCGACCGAGGTGGTCGGGCCGAGCTTGACGCCGATCGGGTTCCGCACGCGGGACAGGAAGTCCACGTGGGCGCCGTCGATGTCGCGGGTGCGCTCACCGATCCAGATGAAGTGCCCGGAGGTGTCGTACGCCAGGCCGGAGCGCGAGTCGATCCGCGTCATGGGGCGCTCGTAGTCCATGAGCAGCCCCTCGTGCGAGGCGTAGAACTCGACGTGCTTCAGCTCGTCGAAGTCGGCACCGCAGGCGTCCATGAAGCGGATCGCGCGGTCGATCTCCTTCGCGAGGTGCTCGTACCGGGCGTTCGCCGGATTCGACGCGAAGCCCTTGTTCCACGAGTGCACCTGGCGCAGGTCGGCGAACCCGCCCTGGGTGAAGGCGCGGACGAGGTTCAGGGTCGACGCGGCCGTGTGGTAGCCCTGCACGAGGCGACGGGGGTCGGCCTGCCGGCTCTCCGGCGTGAAGTCGTAGCCGTTCACGATGTCGCCGCGGTACGCGGGCAGCGTCACGTCGCCACGCGTCTCGAAATCGCTCGAGCGCGGCTTGGCGAACTGCCCCGCCATGCGGCCCATCTTGATGACGGGCATCGACGCACCGTAGGTGAGCACGACGGCCATCTGGAGGATGGTCTTCACGCGGTCGCGGATCGAGTCCGCCGTCGCGCCGGCGAAGGTCTCGGCGCAGTCGCCGCCCTGCAACAGGAACGCCTTGCCCTGGGCGGCCGACGCGAGCCGCTCGCGCAGCTTGTCGACCTCACCCGCGAAGACGAGCGGGGGCAGCGTGGCGATCTCGGCCGAGGCGGCCTCGGCCGCGCTGGGGTCCGGCCACGCCGGCTGCTGCTTGATCGGGAGCGTCCGCCAATAGTCGAGGCCCTCGATCACGTCCGGATCCTGCAGGGCGACGAAGTCGGTCGACTCGAACAAGGGTGGTACCTCTCGAAGGGATGGTCGTCCGGGCGGATGCCGGAACCATCGAATCCTAACGTGCCGAGGCGCCCCGCCCATTCCGCGTGACCTTGCCGCGGAGGACCTGCTCGCGCGCCGTGCTCGCACGCTCCTTGACGCTCGTCGCGTAGACGTCGACGTACTCCTGACGGCTCAGCCCGGCGAGCTCGTGCATGACCTCGTCGGTGACGCTGCGGAGGATGAAGCGGTCGGTCTCGAACCCCTCGAACCGCGAGAAGTCGAGCGGCTTGCCGAAGACGACGCCCACGCGCTTGAACTTCGGGAAGCGCTGCCCGATCTGCTGCACCTCGCGCGTGCCGACCATGGCGACGGGGACGACCGTGACGCGCCCCTCGAGGATCATGCGCGCGATGCCGGTCCGCCCGCGGTAGAGCTTGCCGTCGGGGCTGCGGGTGCCCTCGGGGTAGATGCCGAGCTGCTCGCCCCGTGCGAGGACCTGCAGGCCGGTGCGGAGCGACGCCTCGGACGCCTTGCCGCCGGACCGGTCGATGGGGAGCTGACCGATGGCGTTGAAGAAGGTCTTCGTCGCCCAGCCCTTGAGGCCGCGCCCCGTGAAGTAGTCGCTCTTCGCCAGGAAGGAGAGCCGCCGGTCGAGCACGGCCGGCAGGATCACCGAGTCGATGAAGGAGATGTGGTTGGACGCGAAGATCACCGGACCCGACGTGGGGACGTGCTCACGGCCGACGACCCACGGCCGGAAGAGCGTGAGGATGAGCGGCCCGAGCAGGAAGTTCTTCAGCAGCCAGTAGGTCATCGTCGACTCCGAGACGGTGGGGTGGTGCGACCCTACGCCGTGCGGGCGTGGATCCGAGCCAGGTCGGCCGCGCCGACGACACCGGCGTCGTTGACGAGTTCGGCGATCACGAAGTCCGGCTCCGGGTGGTAGCCGCGGGCCGGCAGGTTGTTGAGGTACGCCTGCTTGATCGGGTCGAGCAGCCGGTCCCCCGCGCTCGCGACGCCGCCGCCGAACACGAAGAGCTGCGGGTCGAGCACGGCGGACAGCGAGGCGCAGGCCTCGCCGAGGTGCCGCCCGAGCCGCCGCAGGGCAGCGAGGGCACCCGGGTCGTCGGCCAGGATGAGGTCACCGACGATGTGGCCGTCGAGCTCACCGCCGTTGGCCGCACGCGCGTCGGCGAGTGCGGAACCGATGCCGCCGGCGTCCGCGACGTCGTTGGCCATGCGCTGCAGGGCACGGCCGGAGCCGTACTGCTCGATGCAGCCACGGGCCCCGCAGCCGCACGGCAGGCCGTTCGGCACGATGCGGAGGTGGCCGATCTCACCACCGGTGCCGAAGCCGCCGCGGAAGAGGCGGTCCTCGGTCACGATCGCGCCGCCGACGCCGGTGCCGATCGTCAGCATCGTCATGTCGGACACGAGCCGACCGGCACCGAAGCGGAACTCCGCCCAGCCCGCCGCGTTGGCGTCGTTGTCGACGGTGATGTGCAGGTCGCCGATGCGCTGCTGCAGCTTCTGGCGCAGCGGCTCGTTCCGCCACCGGATGTTCGGCGTGTAGTAGACGATCGACTGCGAGGCGTCGATGAACCCCGGAGCGGCGACGCCGACGGCGCTGACCTCGTTCGCGGCGCGCAGTCGCGAGACCATCGCGACGACGTCGTCCAGCATGGCGTCCGGGTCCGCAGCGTTGGTGGCCACCCGGTCCTCGGCGACGATCTCGCCCAGTTCCGTGACGACCGCACCCGCGATCTTGGTGCCCCCGATGTCGATTCCGATGGCGTGCACGAGGAACGAGCCTACCGGTTCCCTGCGTGCACACGGAACGCACGACGTCGCGCCCTATGCTGGCGGTGTCGCCTCGACGATGAGGCGGACTCGAATCGAACCGGCCGACAAGGGAGTCACCGTGAACGATCAGCGGCACCCAACCCCGATCACCGCACCCGACCACGGTTCGGCGGCGCGACTGCTCTCCGAGCGGGCGCGGGCGACGCCGGACCGTCCGATCCTCGCCGAGCGCCGCGGCGACACCTGGACCCCGATCAGCGCGGCCGACGTCGAGCGTCGGGTCCGCGGGATCGCGAAGGGCTTCGTCGCCGCGGGCCTCGAACCGGGCGCCCACGTGGCGATCCTGTCGCGCACCCGCCTCGAGTGGACCCTCGTCGACTTCGCGGTGTGGACCGCCGGTCTCGTCTCGGTCCCGGTCTACGAGACCAGCTCCCCCGACCAGGTCCGCTGGATCCTCTCCGACTCCGAGGCCGTCGCGATCGTCGTCGAGCAGGAGGAGCACGCCCGCCGCGTCGCCTCGATCGCCCCCGACCTGCCCCACCTCGGCCAGCACTGGACCATCGACGGCGGCGGACTCGACGACCTCGTCCGTCTCGGCGAGGACGTCACCGACGCCGAGCTCGACGCCCGCACCGTCGACGTGCACGGCCACGACGACGCCACGATCATCTACACGTCGGGCACGACCGGCCGGCCGAAGGGGTGCGTGCTCCGGCACGACAACTTCACCGCGACCGTCGAGGGTGCCTCCGAGGCGATGCCCGAGGTCGTCGCCGACGACGCCTCGACGCTGCTGTTCATCCCGATGGCCCACGTCTTCGCGCGCTTCATCGCGGTGATGTCCGTCTCCGCCGGCGTCCTGGTCGGCCACGAGCCGGACACGAAGGACCTCATGCACGCTGTCTCGACGTTCAAGCCGTCGTTCCTGCTCGCGGTCCCGCGCGTGTTCGAGAAGATCTACAACTCCGCCGAGCAGAAGGCCGACCTCGGCGGCAAGGGGCGCATCTTCCGTGCGGCCGCGAGGACCGCCGTCGCACACTCCGAGGCCCTCGCGGCGGGCAAGGTGCCCCTCGGCCTCGCCCTCCGGTTCAGGCTCTTCGACCGGCTCGTCTACGCCAAGCTCCGCGACGCGATGGGCGGACGCGTCCGCTACGCCGTGAGCGGTTCCGCACCGCTCTCCCCGCGCCTGTCGCACTTCTTCCGGTCGATCGGGGTGCTCATCCTCGAGGGGTACGGCCTCACCGAGACCACCGCGCCGGCGACCGTGAACCGCGCCGGTGAGCTCCGCATCGGCACCGTCGGACGCGCACTCCCCGGCGTCGAGGTCCGGATCGCCGAGGACGACGAGATCCTCATCCGCGGTGTCGACGTCTTCGACCGCTACTGGCACAACGACGAGGCCACCGCGAAGGCCCTGGTGGACGGGTGGTTCCGGACCGGTGACCTCGGCCGGCTCGACCCGGACGGCGTGCTCACCGTGACCGGCCGTGCCAAGGAGCTCATCGTGACCGCCAGCGGCAAGAACGTCGCGCCAGCCCCGCTCGAGGACGGCATCCGCGAGCACCCGCTCGTCGGCCAGGTCGTCGTCGTCGGCGAGGGCAAGCCCTTCGTCGCCGCCCTCGTCACGCTCGACCGGGACATGCTCCCCGGCTGGTGCGAGGCCCGCGGGATCACACCGGCACTCAGCGCGCACGAGGCCGCGTACGACGACCGCGTCCACCAGGCCGTGCAGGAAGCCATCGACGCCGCCAACCAGCGCGTCTCGCGCGCCGAGTCCGTGCGGTCGTTCACGGTGCTCGACACCGAGCTCACCGAGGCGTCGGGGCACCTCACGCCGAAGCTCACGATCAAGCGGGCGGTCGTCTTGAAGGACTTCGCCGCCGACGTCGAGCACATCTACTCGGGGTCGAAGGTGCAGACCACCGCGACGCCCGTCGTCGAGGGTCGCCGACGCCGGGTCTAGGTCCGCGACGCATGCCAGGAGGCGCGGCACCGGTCTCGTGGACCGGCACCGCGCCTCCTGTGCGTCACCCTGCGCGCGGGGCGCGACCCGTGGTCGCGTCCGCCTGCGCGTTCAGCGTTCCTGCTGCGGCTCCGGCGCGTCGAGGACGGCCGTCGACGAGGTCGTGACGGGGACCTCGGCGGGGCGGCGGTTGGTTCGGGTGCGGTGCGAGCTGAGCTCGTCGTCCTGTGCGGTCATGGGGGTGTCCTGGGGGTGTGGGAAACGGTGTCGGTGGGAAGCCGACGGCGATACGGTACCTCTTCGTCAGGACAAAGGAACAATCCCGCGTTGGGGTGTCATGCCGACGTTCACGGAACGCGAACGGCGCGGCACCCGAGATCGGCCTCGGGCATGCCCGAGCCCGTCCCGACCGCGGTCGTGCAGAGGGTGTGCGAGCCGCTCGCCAACGGGACCGCGAGGCGGTAGCCGGAGGCCGGTGGCGCGTCCGGGTGCACCTTCCGGACGTCGGTCCGGGTGATGCCGGTCGAGCCGGTCGCGAGGACCCGACCGGACTCGGTGACACGGATCGTCACCGGGCGGGTCGTGTCCGGGTCGTAGGCCCAGCCGGCCGCCGTGACACCCGTCGCGGTGACCGTGGGCGCCTGGTCGTGGCCCCGGGGGTCGTGGGAGCCCACCGGCGCTGCCGACATCCGGACGGGTGCCGCGGAGGTGCTCGTGGCGGTCGAGCCGTCCGGGTGCCGGAGGGTCACGGTCGCGTGGTAGCTCCCCGCCGGCAGCGTTCCGAGCACGAACGGCACGCTGTTCGCACCCTTCACAACGGCCGCACCGTCCACCAGCACACGCTTCGTCGTGGTGCCGTCGCGCGTCACGGTGACCTTCGCGGTGGTCCCTGCGGTCCAGGCGGCGTCGTGGAAGCCGATGCGTGTCCACCCGCTCGCTGCCGGGTCCGCGCGGAGGTGGAACGACTTGAGGTGCCAGACGGCGGCGCCGCGGTCCTCGTTCGGGTCCCACCGCAGGCTCGTGACGACCTGCTTCCAGCCGGGGCTGCCCTTCGGCATCGTCTCGTCGAGCGGGTTCCGGGCCGCGAGGTCGATGCGGTTCTCGCCGGACTCGTTCGGTCCGGCCGGGGTGGCGTTCGCACCGGAGAAGGTGAGGACGTCGTTGCTGACCTGCAGGCCCTTCGCGCCGCGGACCGACCACACCAGGCGCGCCATCTTCCCGCCGCCGGGGGCGTTGCGGAGGTCGTAGGCGCCGTCGTACGTCATCGACCACGACAGCCAGTGGTACTGCTTGCCGTCGAACGCGGACACCGGGAACACCACCTCGGGGTCGCGGACGATCGGGCCGGCGTTCTGCGCCGTCAGGCCGACGGAGCTCCAGCTGCGGAAGCGCGCGTTCTTCAGGGTGACCCCTCGACCCGCGACACCGTTCGTCAGGACCCAGGAGCGCCCGCGCTGCACGGCCGCGAGGTCCTTGCCCTGGTCGGGGTTCGGGCTGTCGACGACCGCGATCGGTCGGGCGACGACACGGAACGAGCCGTAGTCGCCGGCGGGCAGGGCGTCCTGCGGGGTGGACCCGCCGTGCAGCCGGGTCCAGTCGATGCTGACCTTCCCGCTGGGGTGCTCGCCGGTGTGGACGACGATCGGCTGCACACGGAGCAGCGTCGGCTTCGAACCGGTCCAGGGGACGTGGCCGCCCATGACGGACCGACCGGTGAGGTCGACGTCCACGACGTGGTTCCCCTTCTGCACCGGTGCGGTCACTCCGCCCATGCAGCTGAGCGATCGTTCGGGGCAGGTGAACCAGCTGATCGCGATCTGTCGGCCGGCGTACGGCTGGTCCATCGACACCGAGAGGTGCGTGTAGCGCTTGGTGTCGATCGGGTGGAGCGCGCCGTCGCGTCCGTAGGGCAGCGTGCCGGGCATGGTCTCGACGGGTGAGAAGTAGGTGGAGCGCTCAAGGGTGCCGACCAGGTGGCCCTTGGTGATCGAGTAGCGGCCGTAGCCGACGCGGTCCGTGTTCTGGTCGGCGGTGTTGCTGTAGTCCCAGGGGTCGCCGAAGGTCTCGGTCGCGTAGTCGGGCGACTCGGTGTAGGTCGGGATGGTCGCGGTGGCCGCGGTCGCCGTGGTCGCTCCGGCCGTGGCCGCCGGGGGCGTGCTCGCGGTGGCCGCTCCGGCCGTGGCCGTGGTGGCCGGGCCGACTGCGGTGGCCGTGGCGACGGCGAGGACGCCGAGGATCGCGGCGACGCCGCGGCGGACTCGTCCCTGTGTCATGGTGCTCCCCTGCTCGACGCAGGCCACCGTACCCAGGGCTCGGACACACCTCTCCCCCGAGTCAGGGTGCCGCCCGACCGAGGGTGGGCACTTCGGAGGACTAGTGGAACCAGTCCTGCGCGCGGATGTCGCGGAGCGCCTGGCGGCGGATCTCCGGATCGAGCGTCATGACGTACACGGTGCCGTCGAGGTGGTCGACCTCGTGCTGGAGCGCCTCGGCCATGAGCCCGGTGCCCTCGAGCACGACCTCGGCCCCGTCGACGTCGACGCCGCGGACCTTGGCGTACGGGGAGCGCCGGGTCGGGTAGGACAGCCCGGGCACCGACAGGCACCCTTCGTCCATGAGCTCGGGCTCGCCGCCGACCTCGACGATCTCGGGGTTCAGCACGTAACCGACCTCGCCGTCGACGTTGTACGAGAACGCGCGCACCCCGACGCCGATCTGGGGAGCGGCGACACCGGCGCGGCCGGGCTCCTTGACGGTGTCGATGAGGTCCTGCACGAGGTCGCGGATGCCCTGGGTGCCCAGGGCCTCGGGGCGGATCGGGTCGGCCGGGGACCGGAGGACGGGGTCGCCGAACAGGCGGATGGGACGGACGGTCAATTTACTGCAGCACCACCAGGAGGTCGCCGGCGTCCACCTGCTGGGTCGCCGGGATCGCGAGACGGCCGACGGTCCCCGCGACGGGTGCCGTGATGGCCGCTTCCATCTTCATCGCCTCGATGCTCGCCACGGCCTGACCGGCCTCGACGACGTCACCGACGGCGACCTTGAGCGTCACGACACCGGAGAACGGTGCCGCGACGTGCTTCGGGTCGGTCTTGTCCGCCTGCTCGGCGGCCTTCGTCTCGACCTCGATCGACCGGTCGCGGACGTACACCGGGCGGAGCTGTCCGTTCAGGGTCGCCATGACCGTCCGGACGCCGCGAGCGTCGGCCTCGCCGATGGCCTCGAGCCCGACGAACAGGTCCACGCCCTTGCCGAGCGGCACGACGTGCTCCTGCTCGGGGCGCAGACCGTACAGGTAGTCGACGGTCGGGACGACGGACAGGTCGCCGTACTGCTCGCGGACGCGCTCGAACTGCTGCGTCGGCTGCGGGAAGAGCAGCCGGTTGAGGGCCTGTCGACGCTCGGGACCGGGGGCGTCGAGGTGCGCCCGCTCAGCGTCGGGCACCGAGGTGATCTCGAGCCGGACGTCGCGGCCCGCGAGGACCTTCGACCGGAAGGGCTCGGGCCAGCCACCGGGCAGGTCGCCGAGCTCACCGGCCATGAAGCCGACGACGGACTCCGGGATGTCGTACTTCTGCGGGTTCTGCTCGAAGTCGACGGGGTCGGCGTCCACCGCTGCCAGCTGCAGTGCGAGGTCACCGACGACCTTGGACGACGGCGTCACCTTCGTCGGACGACCGAGGATCCGGTTCGCCTCGGCGTACCAGTCCTCGACCTGCTCGAAGCGGTCGCCGAGTCCGAGGGCGATGGCCTGCTGGCGGAGGTTCGAGAGCTGACCGCCCGGGATCTCGTGCCGGTACACGCGCCCGGTCGGACCCGGCAGGCCGGACTCGAACGGGGCGTACGCGCGACGCACCGCCTCCCAGTACGGCTCGAGGTCGCCGACCGCGCCGAGCGAGAGCCCGGTGTCGCGCTCGGTGTGCGCCAGCGCCGCGACGAGCGCCGACATGCTCGGCTGGCTGGTCGTGCCGGCCATCGGCGCAGCGGCGACGTCCACCGCGTCGGCACCGGCACGGGCGGCCGCGAGGAGCGTCGCGAGCTGTCCGCCGGCGGTGTCGTGCGTGTGCACGTGCACCGGCAGGTCGAAGCGCTCCCGCAGTGCGGTGACGAGCCGCTCGGCCGCGCCGGCACGGAGCAGGCCGGCCATGTCCTTGATGCCGATGACGTGCGCGCCAGCCTCGACCATCTGCTCCGCGAGGCGGAGGTAGTAGTCGAGCGTGTAGAGGTCCTCGGACGGGTCGAGGAGGTCGGCGGTGTAGCAGAGCGCCGCTTCGGCGACGGCCGTGTCGGTGGCGAGCACCGCCTCCAGGGCCGGGCGCAGCTGGTCGACGTCGTTGAGCGCGTCGAACACGCGGAACACGTCGACGCCCGTCGCGGCGGCCTCGGCCACGAACGCGTCCGTCACCTCGGTCGGGTACGGCGTGTAGCCGACGGTGTTGCGGCCGCGGAGCAGCATCTGGATCGGGATGTTCGGCATCGCCTCGCGGAGTGCGGCGAGCCGCTCCCACGGGTCCTCGCCCAGGAAGCGGAGCGCGACGTCGTAGGTGGCGCCGCCCCAGGCCTCGACGCTGAGCAGCTGGGGCGTGAGCCGGGCGACGTACGGGGCGACCGCGACGAGGTCCTTCGTGCGGACACGCGTCGCGAGGAGCGACTGGTGGGCGTCCCGCATGGTGGTCTCGGTGACGGCGAGCTCGGTCTGGGCGCGGAGGGCCTTCGCCCACTCGGTCGGGCCGATCTCGCGCAACCGATCGCGTTGACCGAGCGGCGGTGGGCTCGTCAGGTCGACGACCGGCAGCTTCTCGCTCGGCTCGACGGTCTGCGGACGACGCTCGCCGTTCGGTTTGTTGACGGTGACTTCAGCGAGCCAGTTCAGCACCTTCGTGCCGCGGTCCTTCGAGACGTGGCCGCCGAAGAGCTGCGGGCGCTCCTCGATGAACTTCGTCGAGATGTCCCCACGGTCGAAGTCGGGGTCCTCGAGCACGGCCTGCAGGAACGGGATGTTCGTCGACACACCCCGGATGCGGAACTCGGCGAGTGCACGCTTCGCCCGGGCCACCGCCGCCGGGAAGTCGCGACCGCGGCAGGTCATCTTCGCGAGCATCGAGTCGAAGTGCGGGCTGATCTGGGCGCCGGTCGCGACGGTGCCGCCGTCGAGCCGGACGCCGGCGCCGCCCGGGCTCCGGTAGGTCGTGATCCTGCCCGTGTCGGGACGGAAGCCCTGCGTCGGGTCCTCGGTGGTGATGCGCGTCTGGAGTGCGGCGCCGTGCACGCTGACGGTGTCCTGCGACAGGCCCAGGTCGGCGAGGGTCTGCCCGGCGGCGATGCGCATCTGCGACTGGACGAGGTCGACGTCGGTGACCTCTTCGGTGACGGTGTGCTCGACCTGGATGCGCGGGTTCATCTCGATGAAGACGTGCTGGCCGGCTCGCTCGCCCTCGGTGTCGAGGAGGAACTCGACCGTGCCGGCGTTGACGTACCCGATCGACCGGGCGAAGGCGACGGCGTCGCGGTGCAGCGCCTGCGCGATCGTCGGGTCGAGGTTCGGCGCCGGTGCGATCTCGACGACCTTCTGGTTCCGGCGCTGGACCGAGCAGTCGCGCTCGAAGAGGTGGATCGTGCCCGCGTCGGTCCCGGTGGCGTCGGCGAGGATCTGCACCTCGATGTGCCGCGGACGGATGACCGCCTGCTCGAGGAACATCGTCGGGTCGCCGAAGGCGCTGTCGGCCTCGCGCATCGCCTCCTCGAGGGCCGCGCGGAGCTCGGCCTTCGTCTCGACCCGGCGCATGCCGCGGCCGCCCCCGCCGGCGACGGCCTTCGCGAACACCGGGAACCCGATGTCGTCGGCGCCGGCCAGCAGTTCCTCGATGTCGCGGCTCGCCGGCGTGCTCGCGAGGACCGGGACACCGGCAGCGATCGCGTGCTCCTTCGCGGTGACCTTGTTGCCCGCCATCTCGAGCACGTGTTCGCCCGGGCCGATGAACGTGATGCCCGCAGCGGCGGCAGCGGCGGCGAGCTCCGGGTTCTCGGACAGGAAGCCGTACCCGGGGTAGATCGCGTCGGCACCGGACTCGCGGGCGACACGCACGATCTCGGAGACGTCCAGGTAGGCCCGCACCGGGTGTCCGCGCTCCCCGATCAGGTAGGCCTCGTCCGCCTTGAGGCGGTGCAGGGAGTTGCGGTCCTCGTACGGGTAGACGGCGACGGTCTTCGCCCCCAGCTCGTACGCGGCCCGGAAGGCACGGATGGCGATCTCGCCACGGTTGGCGACCAGGATCTTGCTGAACACGAGGTCCCTTTCAGCCCGGGTTGAGGTGAGACAACCCTACTGGCGGTAACGTTGCTCACCGTGCATGTACTCAGCGTGAGCTCCCTCAAGGGTGGTGTCGGCAAGACGACGGTGACGCTCGGCCTGACTTCGGCCGCGTTCGCCAAGGGACTGCGCACGCTGGTGGTGGATCTCGACCCGCAGTCGGACGTCTCGACCGGCCTCGACATCAACATCTCCGGCCACCTCAACGTGGCGGACGTGCTCGAGAACCCGAAGGAGAAGATCGTCCGACAGGCGATCGCCCCCTCGGGGTGGACGAAGGGCTCCCAGGGCAAGATCGACGTCATGGTCGGGTCGCCCTCGGCCATCAACTTCGACGGGCCGCACCCCTCGATCCGCGACATCTGGAAGCTCGAAGAGGCCCTGGCGAACGTCGAGCAGGACTACGACCTCGTCCTCATCGACTGCGCTCCCTCGCTGAACGCCCTCACCCGCACGGCGTGGGCGGCGTCCGACCGCGTGACCGTCGTCACCGAGCCCGGACTCTTCTCGGTGGCGGCAGCCGACCGTGCCCTCCGAGCGATCGAGGAGATCCGCCGCGGGCTCTCCCCCCGCCTGCAGCCGCTCGGCATCATCGTGAACCGTGCCCGCGTGCAGTCGCTCGAGCACCAGTTCCGCATCAAGGAGCTCCGGGACATGTTCGGCCCGCTCGTGCTCTCGCCGCAGCTGCCCGAGCGGACCTCGCTGCAGCAGGCGCAGGGCGCGGCGAAGCCCCTGCACGTGTGGCCGGGCGAGTCGGCGCAGGAGATGGCGCGGAACTTCGACCAGCTGCTCGAGCGCATCATGCGCACGGGCAAGATCGGCCCGTACGCCGAGGGTGGCGCCGCCTAGGGCGGTCACCGCCGGCGCGCGGCCGGCTTGGCACGCGGCCGGCTCGCCTGGCCCGCTCTGGCTCGCCTGGCCGGCTCTGCTTCGCCGAGGTCGCACAACACGCCGCTCACGTTCGCCGAGGTCGCACGAAGTGTCGCCGGAAACGAACGCAGGCGGCAGAACGTGCGACCTCAGGCCTGCCCGAACGGACGCCACAGCAGAATCTGCGACCTCACCACCGTCACGCGACGGCCAAGCTCTGCCGATCGGGCTGCACGAAACTCGGACCGTGGGTCGCACAACGCGCCACTCACGTCCGCCGAAGTCCCACGAACGGCCGCTGGAAACGAAAGCCAGCGGCAGAATGTGCGACCTCGTGCCACCCGAAACGGACACCTGCGGCAGAATGTGCGACCTCGCGACTCAAGCGGACGCGGGCGTGGCGGGCCCGAGCCCGGCGGGCCGGGCGCGCGCGGGACTAGGAAGCGCGGGAAGCCCGGCGGGCGGCGAGCTCGTCGTCGGGGTCGGCCGCCGGGGTCGCGTCGAGCTCGACGAGCGACGACTCGACCTCGCGCAGGACCTTGCCGACCGCGATGCCGAACACGCCCTGGCCGCGGGAGACCAGGTCGATGACCTCGTCGTCCGAGGTGCAGAGGTACACCGAGGCACCGTCCGACATGAGCGTCGTCTGCGCCAGGTCCGAGACGCCGGACTCGCGCAGCTGGTTCACGGCGGTGCGGATCTGCTGCAGGGAGATCCCGGTGTCGAGCAGACGCTTCACGAGCTTGAGCACGAGGATGTCACGGAAGCCGTACAGCCGCTGGGACCCCGAGCCGGCGGCCCCGCGGATCGTCGGCTCGACGAGCTCGGTGCGGGCCCAGTAGTCGAGCTGACGGTAGGAGATGCCGGCGGCACGGGCAGCGACGGTGCCGCGGTACCCGTTCTGCTCGTCGTGCTCGGGCAGGCCGTCGGTGAAGAGCAGCCCGAGGTCGTACCGGGTCATCTCCGACTCGGTGCCGGGGGTGTCGTTCCCACTCATCAGGCTGCCTTCCACGACGATCGAGCTCCCAACTGAACGTTCAACGACGGGTTGAGAGTTGTTCCGAGGTCCACGGTAGCGACTCGGACCGCTCCGGCGCGGGACATCCGACTCGGCGCGTCCGGCGTGTCGAGGATACGCCCCACCCGCCGACGCGCACCAGCGGCCAGGGAGGAACGGGCCACCATGCGCGTCATGCGTCGAGACGCCCGATCGCCGTCCGGATGAGGTTCGACCGGATCACCTCGAGGTGGCCGGCGATCTCACGGGCGAGCTCGGTCGCCTTCGCCCGGGAGGTGGCGTCACCGCGCCGGGACACCGGCATGAGCGCGGACTCGATGAGCCCGACCTCGCGCTCGGCGACGCTGCGCATCGTCCGCAGGTGCCGCGGTTCGATGCCGGTGCGCTGGAGTTCGACGAGGGCCTTGAGCACCGAGACGGCGTCGTCGCCGTACGTGTCGGCAGCGGGCAGCAGCGAGGCGGAGACGGCGTCGGCGAGGAGCATCGGCGACGCGCCGGCGGCCCGGACCGTCTCGTCGCGGGTGTGGCGGCGTTCGCGCCCGAGGATCGACGGCTTCGGTGCGTCGCCGCCGCCGGGCAGAACCGGCTCGCGCCCGGCATCGAGGTCGGCCAGGTACTCCTTGATGACCTTGAGCGGGAGGTAGTGGTCACGCTGCAGACCGAGGACGATCCGCAGTCGCTCGACGTCCGCCGCCGAGAACTTCCGGTAGCCGCTCGCGGTCCGGATCGGGGTGACCAGCTCGCGCTCTTCGAGGAACCGGAGCTTCGAGCTCGACAGGTCCGGGAACTCCGGCTTGAGGCGTGCGAGGACCTGCCCGATCGTGAGCAGGTCCGGTACCGCGGACCCCGCCCGGGCCGCGGCGGACCGTGCGGCCACTACGCGGTCGCCAGGCGCGCCAGGTCGACCCGGGAGGCGTAGAAGGTCAGGCGGAACTTGCCGACCTGCACTTCGGACCCGTCGGTGAGGAGTGCTTCGTCGATGCGGACGCCGTCGAAGTACGTGCCGTTGAGCGACCCGTTGTCCTTCACGCTGAAGCTCGTGCCGTGGCGGAGGAACTGCGCGTGCTTGCGCGACACCGTCACGTCGTCGAGGAAGATGTCCGCGTCGGGGTGGCGCCCCGCCGTCGTGACGTCGGAGTCGAGGAGGAACCGCGCACCGACGTTCGGCCCGCGACGGACCACGAGCAGCGCCGACCCGGAGGGCAGCGCGTTGATCGCTTCACGTTCTTCGGCGGACACACCGGACTCGGCGGTGAGCGCCGCCCCCATGTCCATGCTGAAGGTCAGTGTGGTGTCGACCAGCCGCTGCTCAGGGGTCTTCTGACCGTTGGGCTGCGGGACCACTGGTTCTGGCATCGTGGACCTCCTCCTCTTGGCGCACCAGCGTATCGGAAACGAGTGGCCGAACGGCAGCCCCGAACGGGGCTGGGGACAACTCGGCAGAACGCGTACAGCGAACGTACCGGCAACACGGATCCCACGGACGGACTGGAGGCGCGGTGCGGGCTGGCACCGCGCCTCCGGTCCGACAGGTGGTCGCGACCGACCGTCACCGCCCGCGCGCCAGCAACCACAGCAGGTAGGGCGCTCCGATGACCCCCGTGACGACACCGACCGGCAGGGCGTTCCCCGGGATCGCGAACTGGGCGATGAGGTCGCTCGCCAGGGTGATCGCGGCACCGACGGCCGCGGTCGGTGCAAGGGCGACGCGTCCGCGGCCGACGAGTCTCCGGGCGATGGGAGCGGCCATCAGGGCGACGAACGACACCGGTCCCGCGGTGGCGACGGCGGCCGCGGTCAGGCACACGGCCGTCAGGAGGAGCAGCACCTTGGCACGGTTCGGCCGGAGTCCGAGGGACGAGGCGACCTCGTCGCCGAGCGTCAACACGGTGAGCCGCGGGGACTGCAGCAGCGCCAGCGCCATCAGCACGACGAACGCGACGGCGAGGACCCCGACGAGGTTCCGGTCGACGGCGTTCAGGCTGCCGGAGAGCCAGAGGAGCGCGGTACCGGCCTGGGTGACGGTGCCGCTCGTGAGCATCCATCCGGTGATGCTCAGGCAGACGGCCGCGACGCCGATGCCCACCAGGACGACCCGGTTGCCCGTGATGCCCCGGCGCCACGCCAGTCCGGCGATGACGAGGGAGACCAGGAGCGCTCCGACGAGCACCACCGAGAAGAGGGTGCCGCCGCTGGCGCCGAACAGGACGATCGCGGTGAGGCCGGACGCGCTCGCGCCCGAGGTGATGCCGATGACGTCGGGACTGGCGATGGGGTTCCGGACGACGCTCTGCACGATGCCGCCCGCCACGCCGAGCGACGCTCCCACGAGGATCGCTCCCGCGACCCGGGGACCGCGGAGCTGGCCGATCACGAAGTCCGAGACGGTGTCGCCGTGCCCGACGAGCGCGCCCGCGACCTGCAGCGGCGAGAGGGGGATCTCGCCGACGCCGAGGCCGACGAGCACGAGGGCGACGAGCAGGACGAGGACGGCACCGAGCACGAGCCACTCACGCCGAGCGGCGCCCGCCACGGGACGTCCACTTCTCGTCACGGGACGTGCGGCCCCGGTCACGGGACGTCCGTCGCCGGTCAGAGGACGTCCGTCGCCGGTCACAGGCCCTTCACCGCCCTCGACCGGACGAGCCAGATGAACACCGGGGCACCGATGAGCGCCGTCACGATGCCGACCTGCAGCTCGCCCGGGTAGGCCACGACACGGCCGATCACGTCGGCCACGAGCAGGAGCGCCGGGGCGACGAGGGCCGACAGCAGGATGGTCCAGCGGTGGTCCGGTCCGCTCAGTCGACGGACGGCGTGCGGTACGGCGAGCCCGATGAACGCGATCGGTCCGGCCGCAGCGACCGCCGACCCGGCGAGCAGCACGGTGACGACTCCCCCGACGGCACGCACGAGCACGACGCGCTGGCCGAGCGACGCGGCGAGCTCGTCCCCGAGCGCGAGCGTGTTGAGCGACCGGCCGAGGCCGAACGCGACGACGAGCCCGACGAGCACCGGGAGCGTGATCACCCCGGCGGTGCCGAGGTCCTTGCCGGCGAGTGCTCCGACCTGCCAGAACCGCAGCTGGTCGAGCAGGCTCTGGCTCGTCACGAGCACGGCCGTGGTGATCGACGACAGTGCGGCGGCGACGACCGCTCCGGACAGGGCGAGGCCGACCGGCGACAGCCCGCGTCGTGCCACGGCGGCGATGCCGTACACGAGGAGCGCGGCGAGTGCGGCACCGACAAACGCGAACGGCAGGTAGGCGGCGGTGCCGCTGACGCCGAAGAGCGCGATCCCGGCGACGACCGCGAGCGCGGCCCCCGAGTTGATGCCGAGGACGCTCGGGTCGGCCAGCGGGTTCCGCGTGACGCCCTGCATCACCGCGCCGGCGACCCCGAGCGCCGACCCGGCCAGGAGCCCGACGACGGTACGGGGCACGCGGTTGCCGAGCACGATGAGGCCGATCTCGTCGTTGCGCCCGGGGTGCAGCACCGTGTCGAGCACGGTGCCGAGCGGGATCGGGCGGGAGCCGAAGGCCACCGACAGCGCCACGGCCACGACGAGGACGACCACCGCCAGCACGGTGGCACCGACGAGTCGGGACACGGAGCTGGGCGCGGGAGGGGTGGGCGACGGCGAACGCATGGGAAGTAAGGCAACCCTAACGGACGACGTCGTTCGGCGACCCCCGAGCAAGCCGTGAGCGGCCGCAGGGTCCGTTCATAGGTTCGTCATGGGAACCGGGCCTGTACTCGTACCCATCGACGCCCGACCGGGTCGCCGATGGACGACCGGAGAGCACCGATGAACGAGACCCCGAACCCCGCCGCCGACGAGAACGGCACCGCTCGCACCGACGCCGCGCAGCCGCAGGCCGGGGCGACGTGGGAGGCGCCGCACGCCGACCCGTCGACCCTCCGCTCGGCCTACGCGTTCGACGGGAGCGGCCCCTTCCTCTACGGGCCCGACGGCTCCGGCCCGTACGGCTACACCCCGGACGGCCGCGGCCCGTTCCTGATCGGCAGCCCGTCGCTCCCGGGGTTCCAGCAGGGCTGGGTGCACGGTGCGGCAACGGCGAACCACTGGACGGCGACGGCGAACCACGGCGGCGCATCCACGAAGCGCCCCCGTCGGCTCGGGCTCATGATCGGCTCGGGGATCGCGGCGCTGGCGATCGTGGGTGCCGCGGGCGGGACCGCGCTCGGGCTGTCCTCGCAGCACACGACCACGACCTCGAGCCAGTCGCAGGGAACGACGCTGCCGGACACCGGCACGGGTTCCGGCACCGGGTCCGACGGCAGCGGCACGAACGGGTTCACCGTGCCGGGCGACGGCACCGGCGGCGGGTCGAGCGAGGGCAGCAGCGGCACGAGCACCGAGTCCGCGGCGACCGCGGCGACGAGCGCCCAGAAGAAGGGCGTCGTGACGATCAACACCGTGCTCAACTACGACGAATCGTCCCAGGCTGCGGGCACGGGCATGATCCTCACCTCGAACGGCACGGTCCTCACGAACAACCACGTGATCCAGGGTGCGACGAGCATCACGGTCACCGACGAGACGACCGGCAAGGAGTACAAGGCGGACGTCGTCGGGACCGACGCCACGCACGACGTCGCGGTCCTCAAGCTCGAAGGCGCGTCGGGCCTGTCCACCGTGACGCTCGACGACGACGGCGAGCCGAGCACGGGTGACACCGTCACCGACGTCGGCAACGCCGAGGGCACGGGCAACCTCGTCGCCGCCGAGGGCACCGTGACCGCCACCGACCAGGACATCCAGGTGCAGAGCGAGTCGGGTACGGGCACCGAGTCGCTGCAGGGCCTCATCGAGGTCGCGGCCGACATCGTGTCGGGCGACTCCGGCGGTCCGGTGCTCGACAGCGAGGGCGAGGTCGTCGGCATGGCGACCGCTGCCTCCTCGGGCACGGCGGACGTCACCGGGTACGCGATCCCGATCACCACGGCGAAGTCGATCGCGGACAAGATCCTGGCGGGCGAGTCCTCGTCGACGATCACGATCGGGCTGCCGGCGTTCCTCGGGGTCGAGGTCAGCGGGACGGCCTCGACGGGTGGCGTCGCGGTCGCGGGCACGGTCGAGGGCTCCGGTGCCGCGTCGGCCGGTCTCGCCGCCGGTGACACGATCACGAGCATCGACGGCACCGCCGTGGCGAGCTCGGACGCGCTGACCTCGGCGATCCAGTCGCACTCGGTCGGGGACAAGGTGACGGTCGGGTACACCGACAGCACCGGTGCCGCGAAGACCGTGACGGTCACGCTCACCGCCGGCCCCGCCGCGTAGCGCGGAGCGGGAGCGCCTCAGCCGAGCAGCGCCCGCACCACCGACCGGTACACGTTCGCCGGGGAGTCCGTCGTGAAGACGGTCTCCCCGGCTTCCGTGCGTCCGACGCGTGCGAAGCCGTGCCCCGCGGCGTGCACGACCACGATCGGGTTCGGCTTGCCGGGCCGCCGCAGCGACGACACCGTCCACGGGGCCGCCCAGAACCGCGCGAGCCGCGGGTCCGCCTCGGCGATCGCCGCCGGCAGGTCGGGAGCCGCGTCCGTCCCGGAGGTCCGGCGCGCGAGCAGGTCTGCCCGGACCGACCCCGTGCGGAACGGGAAGGTCCATGCCGGACCGATGCCGAGCCTCCCGGCCACGAGCGCGACCACGCGCTCGACCGGCAGCTGCGCGATCACCGCGCCCGTCTCGTCCGTCCCGTCGACGACGGTCTCCGACCAGGCCTGGAGGCGCGTGGTGCGCCCGTCGGGCAGCCGCTGTTCCAGGGTGACCGGCTGGGCATCGCCCTCCCACGGTGCGAGGAGCGCCTGCGTCGGCTCGGGCAGCGTGCCGAGCCGACCGACCAGGCCGGACTCGATGAGCTCGCGTCCGGCGGGCGTGCGGAGGAGGGTGGGGTTCCAGCGACGGCCGGCGAGGGAGCGCAGGGTGGCGAGGGACTCGGTGCCGAGGTGCGTGCCCTCGAGGTCGGCTGCGGGCGCGGGCTCCGGCAGTGGCTCGAGGTCGCGCTGCACCCGCGACGGTGCGGGTTCGGTGGCGCGGACACCGTCGAGCACCGCGAACACGAGGTCGTCGGTGGCGAGCATCCGAGCGAGGGGGCGCTCGATGGTGAGGTCGACGCGGTGCCGCCCGGTGACGAAGAGCAGGTGCGCTCCCGAGACGTCACCGCCCTCGTCCGGTCGGACGTACTCGACGAGGCGCGCAGGCGCTCCCGCGGACGTCCAGGGGTCCGAGCCGATGAGCCGGAGTCCCTCGACCGATCCCGGGAGGCGCTCCAGCAGGCTCGTGTGCTCCTCGGCTACGGTCCGGTCGCTCGGACGGGAACGGACGGTGAGCACGACGTCGTCGCCGGTGACGCGCAGGTCCGCCTGGGCTGAGTCCTCGCGGCGCCACGCGTCGGGGCGGCGGAAGGTCAGGCGGGCGGTGCGGTCCTCGGTGCCGAGCGGGACGGGGACTGCCATGGCACGAGGCTACGTCGGGGCCGGTGCGGGGGCGGTGGCGGCTCGCCGGGCGCCGGCGCTTCCGGTGGCGCCGGCGCGGGTCGGGCGCGGGTC
>NZ_JAUZED010000067.1 GCF_030705415.1 Curtobacterium sp. A7_M15
CGCCCCCGAGCCCGAGCCCGGACGCCGCGCCTCAGACGGTCCGGATCGCGCTCGTCGCGCCGAGCGCCCGACCCCGCCGCCGCTCGATCCCGCGCCCGACGAACAGCAGCGCGACGCTGACGAGCGCACCCAGGGTGGTCTGCGCGACGCGGTCGAGTGCGAGGAGTTCCGGGGCCTCGGGCAGGCTCAACCACGACACGGCGAGGGCCAGCGGCGTGAGGAAGAGGAGGCACACGGCGTAGTGCCGCGCGACGAAGATCTCGGCGAAGAACTGCCCGACGACGGCGATGAGGACGATCCACCACGCCGAGGGTTCGAGCAGCAGGATGCCGACGGCGATCACCGTGCCGCCGATCGTGCCGATGAAGCGCTGGAACGCCCGGAACACCGTGTGCCGCTGGCGCAGCGCGGGCAGCGTCGACACGACGGCGATGACCGCCCAGTACGGGTGCCCGAGCCCGGGGATCGTCTCGGCGACGGCACCGGCGACGAGCGCCCCGACGACGTTGAGGGCGACGGTCTCCCACAGTGCGGGCGTCCGGAGGACCGCGAGCGAGCGGTGCTTGCGCTCGGCCAGCGGCCGGAAGCGGTGCGGCGCGCGCGGGTGCAGCACCAGTCGGAGGACCGACCCGGACATGGCGACGAGCCACGCCCAGACGACCGAGCACACGATGATCGTCGCGATGACCGGGAGGTCGGCCGGGCGGACCGGCACGAGCGAGGAGACGAGGAACGCGAACACCGGGAAGATCGGCTGCGCCGGGATCGTGCGGAGCGTGCTCAGCGTGCAGACGGCGAAGACGAGCACGAGGACGAGTCCGACGGCCTGCATCCAGAGCTGCGAACCGGCCAGGGCGACGCCCACGCCGGCGGCCATGCACAGTGCCTGCATCCCGCCGGCGACGCCCGTCGTGACCGCCCGCTGCCGGTAGGGCTCGGTCGCACCGAAGATCGCCGTGAACCCGGCGAACATCGCGAAGGCCGCGTACTCGGGCATCCCGAGGGCGATGAGCAGCGCGAGCGGCGCGCCACCGGCGACCGCGGCGCGGATCGCGCCCTCGATGTTGATGGTCCGGGTCGAGTGCGCAGGTGTCGTCATGTCGTCCCCATCTTCCCACCGCGACGGGTGTCGCGGAGTCGAGCCGCGCCTCCAGGTCGTCCCGAAGGCAGGAGCCACGGCGCGACGCGCGTTGGTATACCAACCTGCTAGAGTGACCGGACCGAGCCGCGGGAGCGGCGTACCGACGTCAACGAGGAAGGGTCGAGCCGATGGGAAAGACGCTCGCCGAGAAGGTGTGGGACGACCACGTCGTGGTCAAGGGTGAGGACGGGAACCCGGACCTCCTCTACATCGACCTCCACCTCGTGCACGAGGTGACGAGCCCGCAGGCCTTCGACGGCCTGCGGCAGGCAGGCCGCCCGGTTCGTCGCCTGGACCTGACGATCGCGACCGAGGACCACAACACGCCGACGCTGGCGATCGACCGTCCCATCGCCGACCCGACGAGCCGGACCCAGATCGAGACGCTCCGCCGCAACTGCGAGGAGTTCGGCGTCCGCCTGCACTCCCTCGGCGACAAGGAGCAGGGCATCGTCCACGTGGTCGGCCCGCAGCTCGGCCTGACCATGCCCGGCATCACGGTCGTGTGCGGCGACTCGCACACGAGCACCCACGGCGCGTTCGGTGCGATGGCGTTCGGCATCGGGACGAGTGAGGTCGAGCACGTCCTCGCGACGCAGACCCTCCCGCTCAAGCCCTTCAAGACCATGGCCATCACGGTCGAGGGCACGCTGCGGCCGGGTGTCACGGCGAAGGACATCATCCTCGCGGTCATCGCGAAGATCGGTACCGGCGGCGGGCAGGGCTACGTGCTCGAGTACCGCGGCTCCGCGATCCGTGCGCTCTCGATGGAGGGCCGCATGACGATCTGCAACATGTCGATCGAGGCCGGTGCCCGCGCGGGCATGGTCGCCCCCGACCAGACCACCTACGACTACGTCCAGGGCCGTGACCACGCGCCGACCGGCCAGGACTGGGACGACGCCGTCGCGTACTGGGAGACCTTGTCGACCGACGACGACGCCGTGTTCGACGCCGAGGTGTTCATCGACGCCGACGAGCTCGAGCCCTTCGTCACCTGGGGCACGAACCCCGGCCAGGGCGTGTCCCTGTCGGAGAACGTGCCGTCGCCGTCGGACTACAGCGACCCGAACGACCAGGCCGCGGCGCAGCGCGCCCTGGAGTACATGGATTTGCAGGCCGGCACGCCGATGAAGGACATCGCGGTCGACGCGGTGTTCATGGGGTCGTGCACGAACTCGCGGATCGAGGATCTCCGGGCCTTCGCGTCGATCATCAGGGGGCGCAAGAAGGCCGACGGCGTCCGGGTCATGGTCGTGCCGGGCTCCGCGCGCGTCCGGCTCGAGGCCGAGGCCGAGGGGCTGGACAAGGTGTTCACCGACTTCGGCGCGGAGTGGCGGTTCGCGGGCTGCTCGATGTGCCTCGGCATGAACCCCGACCAGCTCGCGCCGGGGGAGCGCTGCGCCTCCACCTCGAACCGCAACTTCGAGGGCCGACAGGGCAAGGGTGGCCGGACGCACCTCGTGTCGCCGCTCGTCGCCGCGGCCACCGCCGTCCGAGGGACGCTGTCGAGCCCGTGGGACCTCGAGACCGACGACGCCCTGGCGTCCGTCACCGACACCGAGACCACCGCCACCGAGGGGAAGTTCTGATGGACAAGATCACCACCGTCACCGGCGTCGCCGCGCCGCTCAAGCGCTCGAACGTCGACACCGACCAGATCATCCCGGCCGTCTACCTCAAGCGCGTCACGAAGACAGGCTTCGAGGACGCCCTGTTCGCCGGGTGGCGGCAGGACCCCGACTTCGTGCTGAACCAGCCCGAGTACCAGGGCGCGAAGGTGCTGGTCGCCGGGCCCGACTTCGGCACCGGGTCGTCCCGCGAGCACGCGGTCTGGGCGCTCCGCGACTTCGGCTTCGCAGTCGTCATCTCGCCCCGCTTCGCGGACATCTTCAAGGGCAACGCGGGCAAGCAGGGCCTGGTCACCGCGATCGTGACCGAATCGGAAGTCGAGCAGCTGTGGGCCGAGATCGAGCGGGACCCGGGGGTGCAGGCGACCGTCGACCTGGTCACCCAGCGCGTGTCGCTCGGCGCGGTGGACGTGCCCTTCGAGATCGACGCTTACACTCGTTGGCGGTTGATGGAAGGGCTCGACGACATCGGGCTCACCCTCCGTGACGAGACCTCGATCACGGAGTTCGAATCCCGCCGCTCCCGTTGGCGGCCGAAGACATTGCCGGTGAAGTAGTGAACTCTCTCGTACAGGACGCAGCAGCCGCAGGGGCGCGCGTGGGCCTCAAGTCGGACGAGATCGTCATCCGCGGCGGCAAGCCGCTCGTGGGACGCATCGAGGTCCGTGGGGCGAAGAACCTCGCGACCAAGGCCATGGTGGCGGCGCTCCTGGGGGACACCCCGTCGATCCTCAAGGACGTCCCGGACATTTCCGACGTCAAGGTCGTCCGCGGCCTGCTCGAGGTGCACGGCGTGCGCATCAGCGATCCTGCACGAGGCGAGCTCATCCTCGACCCGTCGAACGTCGAATCGGCGCACTTCGCCGAGATCGACGCCCACGCCGGTTCGAGCCGCATCCCGATCCTGTTCTGCGGCCCGCTGCTGCACAAGCTCGGCGAGGCGTTCATCCCCGACCTCGGCGGCTGCCGCATCGGCGACCGCCCGATCGACTTCCACCTCGACGCCCTCCGCGCCATGGGTGCGGTCGTCGACAAGCAGGTGAGCGGCATCCACCTGACCGCACCGGACGGTCTGCGCGGTGCGAAGATCGAGCTGCCGTACCCGAGCGTCGGTGCGACCGAGCAGGTGCTGCTCTCGTCCGTGCTCGCCACCGGTGTCACCGAACTCCGCAACGCCGCGATCGAGCCCGAGATCATGGACCTCATCGCCATCCTGCAGAAGATGGGCGCGGTCGTCACCGTCGAGCCGAACCGCACGATCTTCATCGAGGGCGTCGAGTCGCTCCGCGGGTACACGCACCGCGCGATCAACGACCGCAACGAGGCCGCCAGCTGGGCCTCCGCCGCGCTCGCGACCAACGGCGACATCTTCGTCGAGGGTGCGAAGCAGCAGGAGCTCATGACGTTCCTCAACGTCTTCCGCAAGGTCGGCGGCGGCTTCGACATCCAGGAGGACGGCATCCGGTTCTACCGCGAGCGCGAGGTCCTTCGCCCCGTGGTCGTCGAGACGGACGTGCACCCCGGCTTCATGACCGACTGGCAGCAGCCGCTCATCGTCGCGCTCACGCAGGCCGAGGGCACGAGCATCGTGCACGAGACCGTGTACGAGAACCGCTTCGGCTTCACCGACGCCCTGAACGAGATGGGCGCCGACATCGTCGTCCACAAGGAGGGTCTGCCCGGTCACGACCGCCGTGTCGCCCGTCGCCCGTTCGAGCAGGCCGCGGTCATCACCGGCCCCACGCCGCTGCACGCGGCAGACGTCCGTGTGCCGGACCTCCGCGGTGGCTTCAGCCACCTCATCGCGGCGCTGACCGCCGAGGGCGAGTCGCGCATCTCCAACGTCGGCATCATCAGCCGCGGCTACGAGCACTTCATCCCGAAGCTGCGCAAGCTCGGCGCCGACTTCGACTTCGCGGGGTAGCGCCGTGTCTGCTGCTCCGGCTCCTCGCGGTGAGAGCGAGGGCCAGGAGGCGCGGCGCGCCTCCGCCTCGCAGGTCACCACCGGCATGCCCGTCCCTGGGCGCCGGTGGCGCAAGGGCGAACTGAACACCGCCTTCCGCATCCTCGCGACCGTGGTCATCCCGACCTTCCGGTTCTCGGCGCGGTACCACTGGCACGGCCCGAACCGGTTGCCGGCCGAGGGCGCGTTCGTGCTCGCACCGAACCACTTCACGAACATCGATCCGCTCGTCGTCGGCACCGCGGTCTGGCTGTCCCGTCGTGCGCCGAGGTTCCTGGCCAAGGCGTCGCTCTTCACGGTGCCCGTCTTCGGCAAGATCATGTCCGGCATGGGCCAGATCCCCGTCGAGCGCTCCGGTCGCACGCGGTTGAGCGACCCGCTCGGCGGCGGTCGTTCGCTCGTCGAGCAGGGCGGCGCCATCATCGTCTACCCCGAGGGCACGCTGACCCGCGACCCCGACCTGTGGCCGATGCGCGGCAAGACCGGCGCGGTGCGGATCGCGCTCGAGAACGACGTGCCGCTCATCCCGATGGCCCACTGGGGCACGCAGAACATCATGGCGCGCTACGGCAAGAAGCTCCGTCTGATCCCGCCGTCCCGGGTGGACGTCATCGTCGGCGACCCCGTCGACCTGTCGGCGTACCGCGGCAAGCCGATCGACCAGCACGTCCTCGTCGAGGCGACCGAGCTGCTGATGCAGCACATCACCGCGCTGCTCGAGGAGATCCGCGGGGAGCAGGCACCCGCGACCCGCTGGGACCCGGCGGCGAACAACCAGAAGGAGACCGGCCGGTTTGAGTGAGCTCCGTCCCCACGAGGACCGTCCCGACCCCGCCGTCGCAGCCCCCGGAGCGGTGGACACCGCGGCCATCCGTGTGGTCATGCAGTCGACCGACAAGCCCCGCGTCGCCGTCATCGGTGCGGGCAGCTGGGGGACCACGTTCGCCAAGGTGCTGGCGGAGGGTGGCGCGTCGACCGTGGTCTGGGCGCGGCGTCCCGAGGTCGCCCGCGAGATCACCGAGACCAAGCGGAACTCGGAGTACCTGCCCGGGATCAACCTGCCGCGTACCCTGACCGCCTCGACGTCGCTCGCCGAGGTGCTCGACGGCGCGTCGCAGGTGTACGTCTCCGTCCCGTCGCAGACGCTCCGGTCGAACCTCGCCGCGATCGCGCCGCTGCTCGCCCCGGGGGTGCCGGTGGTGAGCCTGATGAAGGGCGTCGAGAAGGCGACAGGGCTGCGGATGAGCGAGGTACTGCTCCAAGGGCTCGGCATCGACGAGGACCGCATCGCCGTCGCGAGCGGCCCGAACCTCGCACTGGAGATCGCCCGTCGGCAGCCCACCGCTGCCGTCGTGTCGTCGTCGTCGGCGGAGACCGCCAGCGCGGTGGCCGCCGTCGCCACGAACCCCTACTTCCGCTCGTTCATCAACACCGACGTCATCGGGACCGAGTTCGGCGGAGTGCTGAAGAACCTCATCGCCGTCGCGATCGGGATCGTCGACGGTGTCGGGTACGGCGAGAACACGAAGGCGTCGATCATCACGCGCGGGCTCGCCGAGATGACCGACTTCGCGGTGTCGCTCGGCGCGCAGCCCTCGACGCTGTCGGGGCTCGCCGGGCTGGGCGACCTCATCGCGACGTGCCAGTCACCCCTCTCGCGGAACAACACCGCCGGTCGGCTGCTTGGGCAGGGCTACCGCTTCGACGAGGTCGTGCGGCAGATGAACCAGACCGCCGAGGGGCTGGCATCGGTCGCACCGATCCTCGAGCTCGCTGCGGCGAACGGCGTCGACATGCCGATCGTGGGTCAGGTGGCCGAGGTGCTCGCCGGTAGGCTCGATCCGCGCAACATCGCGCCGCACCTCACCGAGACCGACGAACCCCAGGGCGAGTGACCGGTCCGACCCCGACCAGCAAGAGGACTGCCATGCCCCCGATCGCACCCGTGTCCCCGACGACCGTCGCCGTGCTGTTCGGCGGCCGCTCGAGCGAGCACGAGATCAGCTGCGTGACCGCCGGCGGGATCATGGACGTCGTCGACCGCACCGAGTACGAGCTCGTGCCGATCGGCATCACCAAGGACGGGGCGTTCACGCTCCAGCCCGACGACCCGGCACAGTGGGCCCTGCGCGACGGTGCGCTCCCGACCGTGCCCGACAACGGCACCCGCGTGGCGTTCCCGACGTCGCCCGCGACGAACGAACTCGTCGTCTCGCACCCGGACGGCTCCGTCACGTCGATCGCGGTCGACATCGTCTTCCCGATCCTGCACGGCCCGTTCGGCGAGGACGGCACCGTCCAGGGTCTCCTCGAGATCGCAGGCCTGCCGTACGTCGGCGACGGGGTGCTCGCGAGTGCCCTCGCCATGGACAAGCACGTCGCCAAGGCCGTGCTCGAGCACGCCGGCCTCCGGGTCGCGCCGTGGACGACCGTGCTCCGGCGCGAGTGGACGGCCGACCCGGTGGACGTCGCCGAGTCGGTCGCCGCGCACGGGTGGCCGCTCTTCGTGAAGCCCGCGCGCGCGGGATCCAGCATGGGGGTCTCCCGTGTGGACGGTCCCGAGGAGCTCGGTGCCGCGATGGACCTCGCGTTCGAGCACGATTCCAAGGTAATCGTCGAGCCGCGGGTGATCGGTCGCGAGGTCGAGGTCGCGGTGCTCGAGGGCCGTGACGGTGTCCCGCGCACGAGTCTTCCCGGCGAGATCGTCGTCGCCGAGGACGGCTTCTACGACTTCGCGTCGAAGTACCTCGGCGGTGACGAGTCGCTGCTCTGCCCGGCCCCGTTGACCGAGGTGCAGACCGACGAGATCCGGTCGATCGGCGCGCGGGCGTTCGAGGCGATCGGTGGCTCCGGGCTCGCTCGGGTCGACTGTTTCCTGACCGACGACGGCTTCGTGGTGAACGAGGTGAACACGATGCCGGGGTTCACGCCGCTGTCGATGTACCCGCGCTGCTGGGCGGCCTCGGGTGTGTCCTACGGCGAGCTCGTCCGGGAGCTCATCGAGCTGGGGCGCGCTGCCGTCCGCTGAGTCGCTCGTCGGCGATGTGCCGCATCGTCGTCACTTGTCGACGTCGGACGGGTCCAGGCACCGGTGCCCGTCCTTCGGGAGCGTCGACACCGCGTCGGTGACGTCCTGCACGACCTGGTTGGTGGTCTTCGTCGAGTCGATGACGAGCTGCACGGCCGGCGACCGTCCGAACGTCGTGTAGACGATCCGGTCACCGCGATCGTCGCGGATCCAGTCGACGTCGCCGAGTGAGAAGCACGGCAGGTCGGAGACCGTCGGGACCGCGACGCCGCAGTGGTACAGCGCCACCTCGGGGTCGCCCCACGCCGCTGTCGACTGGGCGTTCGTGTTCCGCAGGTCGAACTTCGAGTCGACCACCGCCGGGAGTCGCACCTGCACGGCCGCGCACGCTGCGGCGTCGGCCGACGGGGCCGGGGACATCGCGACGGCGTTCGTGCACCCGGTCAGCCCGGCCGCGAGGGCGACCACGACCCCGACGATCGCGATCATCCGGGTGGGGCGGCGCACGGTGTCCATCGACGTCCAGGCTACCGTTCTCGTGTGGACGCGACGTACGACGCCTGGGCCGGACCGACCGTGGGGGAGCTCGGCGAGCTCGTCGTCCTCGACCGCATCGTGCGTCGCCTGCCGGACGGAGCACCGCTGCTCGGCCCCGGTGACGACTGCGCGGTCGTTGCGGCGCCGGACGGACGGTTCGTGGTGACGACCGACATGATGGTGCACGGGCCGGACTTCCGCTGGGCCTGGTCCGCGCCCGAGGACGTCGGGTGGAAGGCCGCGGCGACGAACCTGTCCGACGTGGCCGCGATGGGCGCGGTCCCGACGGGCCTCGTGATCGCCCTGGCGGCGCCGCAGGACACCCCGGTCGCGGTGCTCGAGTCCTTCGCGGACGGGGTGCGGCTGGCCGTCGAGGCCCTGGCGCCCGGCTGCGGCGTCGTCGGCGGGGACCTCTCGACGTCGTCGGCGTTCACGGTGTCGGTGACGGCGTTCGGCGACCTCGAGGGCCGTGCCCCCGTCGTCCGCTCGGGCGCCCGTCCCGGTGACGTCCTCGCCGTCTCCGGGGAGCTCGGGCCGGCGGCGAGGGGGCTCACGCGGCTCTTCCGCGAGGGCGTCGACACCGACGGTGAACCCTCGCGCGCGGCGGTGGTGGCGAGCGGCGCGGACGCCGACCCCGACGTCGCACGACAGCGGCGTCCGGTCCCGCCGATCGCGGACGGGCCACTCGCGGCGTCCGGTGGCGCGACGGCGATGCTCGACCTCTCCGACGGCCTGGCGATCGACGCCGGACGGCTCGCCCGTGCCAGTCGGGTGACCCTCGCGCTCGACGAGTCCCCCGATAGGGAGTCCGTCCTCGACGAGGTGGCGCTGCACGGCGGCGAGGACCACGGGCTGCTCGCCACGTTCCCGCCCGGGGTCCCGCTGCCGGGAGGCTTCCGGCGCATCGGCGTGGTCCTCGACCGCGGCGACGCGGACCTCGTGCGCGGAGGAGCGCCCGTGCCGACGGCCGGGTGGGACCCCTACGCGGACTGGGACGGCGCGGCGGGCTGAGCGGGAGGCGCGGCGCGGCGCGGCGGACTCGGCCGGCGGGCCGGCGGGGGCGTGCGACATCGTCGACGTCGTACGACCACGACGATGTCGTCGCCGCGCGCGTGCAACTGTTGCGAGCGCGGGCGAGTGACATCACCGACGTCGTACGACAACGACGATGTCACACCGCAGCGAGCGCGACCAACGGGCGGCACCCGCGTCAGGCGGCGACCACGGCCTCCCACGCGACGGTCTCGCCGTAGCTCCGCTTGCTGAACGGCTCGAGCCCCGCGGGCCAGGTCGGCTCCGGAGAGCGCTTGCTCCGCTCCACGACCACCACCGCGGCCGCCGTGAGCCGGGGCACGAGCGTCTCGAGCACCTCGGCGAGCTCGTGCTCGGTGACGTCGTACGGCGGGTCGATGAACACCAGGTCGAACGTCCGAACGGTGCCGCGCAGGTACCCGAGCACCGGCTGCGGCTGGACGTCGATCCGCACCCCGGGCACCCGCTGCTGCACGGCCTTCGCGTTCGCCCTGCATGCCTGCGCGGCCGCGGGGGCACGGTCGACGAGCACGACCTCGACCGCGCCGCGCGACGCCGCCTCGAGCCCGAGCGCACCCGTGCCGGCGTACAGGTCCGCGACGGAGGTGTCGTCGACGAGTCCACGTGCCTCGAGCGACGAGAACAGCGCCTCGCGCACCCGGTCGCTCGTCGGCCGTGTGCCCGACTTCGGCACCCGGAGCGTCGTGGAGCCGGCGGCACCGGCGATGATGCGGGTCATGCAGCCACCGTAGCGGGCCGCCCGGCCCTCCAGGAGTTCTCCACAGGGGGTCCAGGAGGCGCGGGTCGCGTCGGTGCCGCCGGGTACCGTTGACGTGTGGTCACGACCGGAACGTCAACCGAGCCGGCGGTGCCGGACCTCGGCCCCGCCCCGCTCGACGCGCGGTTGTCGAACGTCCTCGGCGGGCGGACCGCGAGCGCGATCGAGAAGGCGTTCGGGTACCGGACGGTCGGTGAGTTCCTCGAGCACGCGCCCCGTCGCTACGCCGAACGCGGTGCCCTGACCGCGCTCGACTCGCTCGCGATCGGCGAGTCCGTGACGATCGTGGCCGAGGTCGTCGACGTCCGCGAACGGACGATGCGCGCCCGCCGCGGTTCGATCCTCGAAGCCAAGATCGGTGACGGCAAGGGGCTGCTCACCCTCACGTTCTTCAACCAGGGCTGGCGGACGAAGGACCTCGTGCCCGGCGCCCGCGGGATCTTCTCCGGCAAGGTCGGCGACTACCGGGGTGCGCGGCAGCTCGCCCACCCCGACTACGAGCTGTTCGACCGTGACGACCCTCGGGCCACCGCGGACCCCGAGTCCGAGGAAGCCATCCGCTTCTCCCGCCAGCCGATCCCGATCTACCCGGCGACGTCCACGCTGACCTCGTGGCAGATCGCGAAGTCGATGGCGATCGTGCTCGACACGCTGCCGGACGTCCCCGACCCGATCCCCGCCCGGGTGCGGACCCGGCTCGACCTCGTACCGTTCCGCAGGGCCCTCGAACTGCTGCACCGCCCCGAGAAGGTCGCGGACTTCAAGCGCGCGCAGGACGCCCTCCGCTACCGCGAGGCGTTCGTGCTCCAGACCGCGCTCGTGCAGCGCCGGATCGCCGCGCGAGCCACCGCGGCCACCCCGCGCTCCGCCTCGCCGGGTGGGATCCTCGAGCGCTTCGACGCCACCCTGCCGTTCACGCTCACCGACGACCAGCGGTCGGTCGGCGCCGAGATCGCCCACGACCTCGCGGCGGACTGGCCGATGCACCGCCTCGTGCAGGGCGAGGTCGGCTCCGGCAAGACCCTCGTGGCGATCCGGGCGATGCTGACCGTGGCCGAGTCCGGCGGGCAGTCGGCGCTCATCGCCCCGACCGAGGTCCTCGCAGCGCAGCACCTCCGGTCGATCGTGAAGTTCCTCGGCCCCGACCTCGCGGCCGAGCTCCGACCGGTGATCCTCACGGGGTCGCAGTCGACGGACGAACGCCGGCGGGCCCTCCTCGCGGCGGCGTCCGGGAGCTCGCGGCTCGTGGTCGGCACGCACGCCCTCCTCGGCGACCGGGTCGACTTCGCCGAGCTCGGCCTCGTGGTGGTCGACGAGCAACACCGCTTCGGCGTCGAACAGCGGGAGGCACTCCGCACCAAGGGGTCGACCCCGCCGCACGTGCTCGTCCTCACCGCGACCCCCATCCCGCGCACGGTGGCGATGACGGTGTTCGGCGACCTCGACGTCTCGACGATCACCGGGCTGCCCTCCGGTCGGGCGGGCGTCGAGACGTTCACGGTCCCGCTCGCCGAGCATCCCGGCTGGGAGTCCCGCATCTGGACCCGCATGGCCGAGGAACTCGCCGACGGCCGACAGGCGTTCGTGGTGTGCCCGGCGATCGACGACGCCCACACCGAGGACGACGGCGAGCCCGACCCGGACGGCGACGAGGCCCCGAAGCACGCGCCGGCCACCGTGCTCGCGACGGCGGAACGGATGCGGACGATGCCGGTCCTCGCCGACCGTCGGATCGAGGTCCTGCACGGCCGCATGACGGCGGACGAGAAGGACCGCGTGATGACCGCCTTCGCCGCCGGCGACGTCGACGTGCTCGTGGCGACGACCGTGATCGAGGTCGGTGTCGACGTGCCCAACGCCTCGATGATGGCCGTGCTCGACGCCGACCGGTTCGGGGTGTCGCAGCTCCACCAGCTCCGCGGCCGCATCGGCCGCGGCCAGTACGCCGGGGTGTGCCTGCTCGTCACCACGGCCGAGGCCGAGTCGACCTCGCGCGAGCGGGTCGACGCGGTGTCGGCGTCCGACGACGGGTTCGAGCTGGCGCGGGTCGACCTCGAGCTCCGGCGCGAGGGCGACGTGCTCGGCGAACGGCAGTCCGGGGGCCGGTCGTCGCTCAACCTCCTGCGCGTCGTCGAGCACGCCGACCTCATCGTCGACGCGCGAGAAGAGGCACAGCGCGTGCTCGAGCCCGATCCGCAGCTCGACGGGCACCCGGCGCTCCGCGAAGCGCTGGCCCGGCGGCTCGACGAGTCCGACGCCGCGTTCCTCGGCAAGAACTGAACGCCCGGTATCGTCGGGGGCATGGCGCAGATCGCGGTGGTCCCCGGTTCGTTCGATCCCGTGACCCTCGGGCACCTCGACGTGATCGGGCGTGCTGCGGGTCTCTTCGACGAGGTGCACGTCCTCGTCGTGCACAACCCCGACAAGCGACCGGCGATGTTCGACGCCGTCGACCGCGTGCGACTCATCGAGGAGTCGCTCGTCGAGACGGGTGTGCCCGACAACGTCCGCGTGGGGGAGTGGACCTCGGGGCTGCTGGTCGACTACTGCCGGCAGGTCGGTGCGAAGGTCCTCGTGAAGGGCGTCCGCTCGGGCGAGGACGTCGCGTACGAGACCCCGATGGCGATCATGAACCGGCACCTCGCCGACGTCGAGACCGTGTTCCTGCTGCCCGAGGCCGCCCGTGCCCACGTGTCGAGCTCGCTCATCCGGCAGGTGGCCTCGCTCGGGGGCGACGTCGCCCCGTACGTCCCCGCGGTCGTCGCGGCGGCGCTCCACGAGCACACCGGTCGCTGACCGCGGTCCCGTCCCGGGGCGGACACGCCCGTCGCCGCCTCGACTCGCGGGCCCGAGCGATGTAGGCTTGTCGATCGTGTCTTCCCACGTGAACAGCCCCTACGCCCTGCGCGTGCGCGACCTCGCGCACCGGCCGGGCGAGATGCGCGAGCACTCGCTCGACATCCAGGTGCCGGACGCGATGGGTGCCGGTGTCATCTCCGTCCGCGAAGGTGCCGAGATGCACATCGACCTCCGGCTCGAGGGTCTGCACGAGGGCGTCCTGGTCACCGGGCACGCCAGTGCCGAGGCCGAGGGCGAGTGCTCGCGGTGCCTGATCGACATCACCGAGCCGGTCGAGGTCGATTTCGCCGAGCTGTTCGCGTATGATGCCTCGGAGGATTTCGACTTCTTCGTTCACGATGACCACGTGGATTGTGAACAGGTCGTTCGAGATGCGGTGGTGCTGGCGCTGCCGTTCCAGCCGGTCTGCCGACCGGACTGCCCAGGCCTCGACCCGGTGACGGGCGAGCGACTGGCGGACATCGGCGAGCAGCGCGCTCACGAGGTCCTGGACCCGCGGTGGGCTGCGCTGAGCGGCCTCACCCTCGACGACGCGACGAGCGGCGGCGAGGACACCGACGCAGCCAGCACGACCACGCCCCAGACCACCGAGGGTCAGGAGCGGTCCGACGCCGACCAGGCCGACTGACCGCCGCCCCTCGCCACTGACCACCGACCAACCGAAAGAGAACCACCATGGCCGTTCCCAAGCGCAAGCAGTCCCGTGCCAACACGCACGCCCGTCGTTCGCAGTGGAAGGCCGCGCCGGTCCAGCTCGTGAAGACGATCGAGAACGGCAAGGTCACCTACAGCCTCCCGCACCGCGCCAAGGTCGTCGAGGACTCCGCCGGCACGCCCCTGTACATGGAGTACAAGGGCCGCAAGGTCGCCGACGTCTGATCGGACCGCACGCATGACCGCGACGTCCGGCGCCACGGGGTCCCGCCCCGTGGGGCCGGACGTCGTTCGTCTGCAGGGAGTCCTCGGGGTCGACATCGACCTCGAGCTCCTCCAGCTCGCCCTGACCCACCGCTCGTACGCGTACGAGCACGGTGGCATCGGGCACAACGAACGCCTCGAGTTCCTCGGGGACTCGATCCTCGGCCAGGCCGTGACCGTGAAGCTCTACCGGTCCTTCCCCGACCTCGACGAGGGCGACCTCGCCAAGCGGCGGGCGAGCCTGGTGTCGACGGTCGCCCTCGCCGAGATCGCCCGCATGATCGGCCTCGGCGAGTACCTCCGGCTCGGCAAGGGCGAGGAGCAGACCGGTGGTCGCGACAAGTCGTCGATCCTCGCCGACACGGTCGAGGCCGTGATCGGCGCGACGTACCTCTCGGCCGGCCCGGACCCCGCGACCGAGCTCGTCCTCCGGCTGGTCGAGCCGCTGCTGGTCGACCCGGACCGCTTCGGCGCCGCGATGGACCCGAAGACCAGCCTGCAGGAGCTCGCGTCGAGCCTGTCGCTCGGCAACCCGTCGTACCGCGTGACCGAGGCCGGTCCCGACCACGACAAGACCTTCCACGCGACGGTCGTGCTGCAGGGCGAGGACGTCTCCACCGGCACCGGTTCGAGCAAGAAGACCGCCGAGATGGCCGCCGCGCTGCAGGCGTGGACGCAGCTCTCCGGCCGGGCGGCCTGACCGCGTGCCCGAACTGCCCGAGGTCGAGGTCGTCCGCGCCGGCCTCGAACCCGCCGTCAGCGGCGCGCGGGTCCTGCACGTGGACGTGGTCGACGACCGCGCCCTGACCCGTCACGACGGTCCGGCCGAGGACTTCGCCGACCGCCTGACCGGTCGCACGATCGCCGCCGCGGTCCGCCGGGGCAAGTTCCTCTGGATGCCCCTGCAGCCCGAGCGCGAGGGCGACCGTCCCGAGGCCCTCGTGGCCCACCTCGGCATGAGCGGTCAGATCCTGCTCGGCCGCGGACGCGAGGCGGCGAAGCACCGTCGGATCCTCCTCGACGTCCAGCCCGCCGGCACCGACCGCGACGGTTCCCCCGAACCACCGGTCGAGCTCGAGTTCGTCGACCAGCGCACGTTCGGTTCGATGGCGATCGACGACATGGTGCCGACGATCGACGGGGCGCCCGCGGGTTCTGCGGGCCACGTCGACGAGACCGAGCCCGATGCCGTGTGGCGGCGGAGCATCCCGAAGCAGGTGTCGCACATCGCCCGCGATCCGCTCGACCCCGCCTTCGACGACGACCGCTTCATCGCAGCGGCCCGGAAGCGTACGAGCGGCATCAAGCGGGTCCTGCTCGACCAGGGCGTCGTGAGCGGCATCGGCAACATCTACGCCGACGAGTCCCTGTGGGCTGCCCGACTGCACTACGACCGTCCGGCGGAGCGGTTGACCCGCGCCGACCTGCACGGTCTGCTGGCCGAGGTCCGGCACGTCCTCGGCCGCGCGCTGGAGGACGGCGGGACGAGCTTCGACGCGCAGTACGTGAACGTCAACGGGCAGTCCGGGTACTTCTCGCAGCGGCTGAACGTCTACGGGCAGCAGGGGAAGCCGTGCCCCCGGTGCGGTACGACGATCGTGCGCGAGGCCTTCATGAACCGGTCGAGCCACATCTGCCCCGTGTGCCAACCACGCCCCCGCGCGCGCAGGCGTTAGCCTGCCCGGAAGCGAGAGAGCCCGGAGACCGCATGTACTTGAAGAGCCTGACCATCAAGGGGTTCAAGTCCTTCGCGCAGCCGACGACGTTCGCGTTCGAACCCGGCGTCACGTGCATCGTCGGCCCGAACGGCTCGGGGAAGTCCAACGTCGTGGACGCGCTCGCCTGGGTGATGGGGGAGCAGGGCGCCAAGACCCTCCGCGGCGGCAAGATGGAGGACGTCATCTTCGCCGGCACGTCCACGCGCGGTCCGCTCGGGCGTGCGCAGGTCCTCCTGACGATCGACAACACCGACGGGCTGCTGCCGATCGAGTACTCCGAGGTGACGATCTCCCGCACGCTCTTCCGCAACGGCGGCAGCGAGTACGCGATCAACGGTGAGAACTGCCGGCTGCTCGACGTCCAGGAACTCCTGAGCGACACCGGCCTCGGCCGTGAGATGCACGTGATCGTCGGCCAAGGCCAGCTCGACAAGGTCCTGCACGCCACCCCCGAGGACCGCCGCGGCTTCATCGAAGAGGCCGCCGGCATCCTCAAGCACCGCCGGCGCAAGGAGAAGACGCTCCGCAAGCTCGACGCGATGCAGACGAACCTGACCCGACTGTCCGACCTCGCGGGAGAGATCCGCCGCCAGCTGAAGCCCCTCGGACGCCAGGCCGAGGTCGCCCGCAAGGCGCAGTCCGTCGCCGCGGTCGCCCGCGACGCCAAGGCCCGCATCCTCGCCGACGACGTCGTCCGCCTGCGTCGCGAGCTCCACGAGCACCAGGAGGTCGAGGCCGGCCGCAAGTCCGAGCGCATCGTGCTCCAGGAACGCCTCGACCAGACCCGTGCGCGTCAACAGCACGTCGAGCAGAGCATGGTCGGCGACGACGTCGACCGCGCCCGGACGGTCGTGCACCGACTCGAGAGCGTGCAGGAGCGGCTCCGCGGCCTGTCGAGCCTGGCGAACCAGCGCCTGATGTTCCTCGCGCAGCAGGCCGACGCGCCGCAGCAGGGCCCCACGATCACGCCGGAGCAGGTGCAGGGCGTCCGGAACGAGGCGGACCGGCTCGAAGCGCAGGCGACGGAGATGACCGGCGGCACGGCCGTGGCGGCGCAGCGGGTGCACGAGGCGCGTGCGGCCCTCGACGCGCTCGACGAGCGGATCGCCGCCCAGGCCGCCCTCGTCTCGCAGCACGACCTCGAGGCGCAGCGCCTGGGGTCCGCCGTCGACGTCGCGACGTCGAAGCGCGGCTCCGCGGCGGCCGACCGAGAACGTCGCGAGCGGGCGCTGGCCGAGGCGGGGGAGCGGTCCGAACGCGCGGCCGCCGCCCTCGCCGAACTCGGGACCGATCCCTCCGAGGACATCGACGAGGGCGCGCTGACCACCGCGCTCGAGACCGCCCGCGAGCAGCAGGAAGCGGCCCAGTCCGCGCGCGACGAACTCCGTGACCGACTGCACGCCCTCGAACGCGAACGCGACGCGTTGGACGCGCGCGTGACCGCGCTCGGCATGTCCATCGACGTCCGTGACGGCTCGCAGGCGCTCATCGAGGCGGGGCGCGACGGGATCGTCGGTCGCCTCGCGGACCGACTCAGCGTGACGCCCGGGTTCGAAGGAGCGATCGCGATCGCGCTCGACGGACTCGCCGACGCCGTCCTCGCGGCCGACCGGTCCGTCGCGCTGGACGCCGTCGCGCATGCTCGGGCCGAGGACATCGGTCGCATCGACGTCGTGGTCGCAGACGCCGACGCGGCGTCGTCCGCACTCCCCGAGGAACTCCCGGCCGGGGTCCGCCCCGCGCTCGACCTCGTGCAGGGACCGCCCGCGATCGCGTCGATCCTGCGGGACACACTCGTCGCGGACACCGACGGGGTCGACCTGGAGGCTGTGCTCACCGCCGCCCCGCAGGCGACGGTCGTGACACGGTCGGGTGACCTCGTCCGTGCGGTCCGCGTGACGGGCGGCGGGGAGCGCGTGACCTCGCGCATCGAGCTCGTCGCGGAACGCGACGACGCCGTCACCCGCCGCGACGCGATCGCGAGGGACGCCGAGGACGCGGCCACGCGCCTCCAGACCGCCCGCACCGCCGTCGAGGACGCCCGTCGCGCAGCCGACGAAGCGGACGCCGCTACCCGCGCCCACGCGCGGGCGAAGGCGGAGTACGACCGCACCAGCGCGTCGACCCGCGCGAAGGTCGAGAACGCCGCGGCGGAGGTCGAGCGGTTGCGCGCGGCCCTGGCCGAGACCGACGGCGCCGTCGAGGCTGCCGACCGGACGCTCGCCGAGGCGGAACGCGCACGCCAGGAGTTCACCGACCGCCCGCGCCCCGTCGTGGACGCGTCCGAGCGGCCCGGGTTGCAGGACGCACTCGAGGCCGCGCGGGCCGCCGAGATCGAGCAGCGCATCCAGGTCGAGACCGTCCGTGAGCGCGTCCGGGCGGAGCGCACCCGCGCCGACCAGCTGGAGCGGCAGCTCGAGGCGGAACGCGCCGCGGCGGCGGAGGCCGCACGACTCGCCGTCATCCGCCGCGGGCAGATCGCCGTCGCCGAGGCCGTGCTGGCCGACCTGCCCGAGTTGCTCGGCGCCGTCGACCGGTCCCTCGCCGAGGCCCGTGTGCGGCTCGCCGCCGAAGAGGCCGAGCGGTCGAAGCGGAACACCGAGCTCCAGACGATCCGGAACGAGGAGCGCGAGCTCCGCGACCGTCTCCAGTCGATCACCGACGGCGTGCACTCGCTCGAGATGGAGATCTACGAGAAGAAGCTGCACGTGTCGGGCGTGCTCGATCGGGCGCAGAGCGAGCTCGGACTGGTCGAGGCCGTCCTCGTCGCCGAGTACGGTCCGCACGTGCCCGTTCCGGTGGACGTCCTGATCGACCCGCGGGTCCTCGCGCGGAAGCACCGCGACGCCGAGCGCGCGGCTGCGGCAGCGGCCCTGGACGGTCCCACGTCGGAGGCGACGGGGGAGGACGGCGCCGAGCCGCGCCTCCCGTCCGACGCCGCGCCGACCGACGACGACGTGACGGTCGAGGCATCGGCCGGGGACGACGATGACCTGCCCGACCTGGTGGACGCGGAGTCGACGTTGCCCGGCGGGCCCGCGCTGCCCGAGTTCGACGCCTCCGAGGACGTCGACCCCGCCGACGTCGAGACCGTGCCGTACGTGCGCGCCGAGCAGGAGCGTCGGCTCAAGGCGGCGGAGCGCGACCTCGGCCAGCTCGGCAAGGTGAACCCGCTCGCGCTCGAGGAGTTCCAGGCGCTCGAGCAGCGGCACGCGTTCCTCGCCGAGCAGCTCGAGGACCTGCAGAAGACCCGCACCGACCTCATGACGATCATCGACGAGCTCGACCAGAAGATGCAGACGATCTTCGAGTCCGCGTTCGCCGACACGAAGGAGGCGTTCGACGTCATCTTCCCGATCCTCTTCCCGGGTGGGTCCGGGTCGATCGCGCTGACGAACCCCGACGACCTGCTGGGCACCGGCATCGAGGTGCAGGTGAAGCCCGCGGGCAAGAAGATCGACCGGCTGACCCTGCTGTCCGGCGGGGAGCGGTCCCTGGCCGCGGTGGCGCTCCTCGTGGCGATCTTCACCGCGCGCCCGTCGCCGTTCTACATCATGGACGAGGTCGAGGCGGCGCTCGACGACGCGAACCTCGGGCGGCTGCTGACGGTCTTCGAGCGGCTGCGCGAGTCGTCGCAGCTCATCGTCATCACGCACCAGAAGCGCACGATGGAGATCGCGGACGCGCTGTACGGGGTGTCGATGCGGCAGGACGGCGTGTCCGCCGTCGTCGGGCAGCGTGTGCAGAAGCGGTCGGCGGACCCGGCCGACGCGGCCGCGGTCGCGGTCGCGTAGCCGGGCGTAGCGGGGCGTGGCGCGGCGGCGATCTGTCGCTTCCGCGAAAGCGACAGATTGCTGCGAACCATTGGCGGCACACCGTCGCTTTCGCAGGACGGACGGCGACCCATCCGCCGGATGTG
>NZ_JAUZED010000068.1 GCF_030705415.1 Curtobacterium sp. A7_M15
CGTGCCGCGAAAGCGACAGGGTGCCGCCGTCGGCGCGCGGCAGTCTGTCGCTTTCGCGAGCGGGCCGGGGGCGCAGCGCGCGAGCGGGCCCGGGGCGCAGCGCGCGACCGTCAGGTCGGGGTGCCCTCGTCCCGCACCCGCGCGACGAGCGCAGCCCACGGACCGTCGAGCCGGCTGCCCGGGATCGTCACCGTCGTCCGCTCGAGGGTGATCGTCCACGTGAAGTCGTCGCGCACGGCCGGGTCCGGTCCGGGTGGGGCCGCGTCCGGGAGCGCGCCGACGAGGTCCGACCAGCCACCCGGGTCGTCGCAGGCATCGGTGTCGACCCGCCAACGCCGGGTGGTGCCAGCGATGCCCCCACTGCGGCGGACGTCGATGTGCATGCTCCCGACGGTACGCCGGCAGCCCGACTCAGTCGAGCACACCGACCGTGCGCCAGGCGTCCTGCACGGCGGTGTGCTGTGCGGACCCGTCCCCGAAGCGCGTCCGGGCAGCGTCGACGGTGACGGCGGCGAACCCGGAGAAGTCGATCGAGGCGCTGACGGCGTCGGACGTGAGGGCGTCCCACCAGACGGCCCCGGCACCCTGCCACGCGTTGCCGCCGATCGCCGTGGCCGCCAGGTAGAAGGCGTGGTTCGGGATGCCGGAGTTGGTGTGCACGCCGCCCGAGTCCTCGGTGGTGTCGACGTAGCCGGCCATCGTCGCGGGCTGCGGGTCCTTGCCGAGCACCGGGTCGTCGTACGCCGTGCCCGGGGCCTTCATCGACCGCAGGGCGACACCGTGCACGGCCGGTGTGAAGAGCCCCTCGCCGATGAGCCACGACGCCTGGTCGGCGCTCTGGCGCCGGGCGTACTGGGCGACGAGCGAGCCGAACACGTCGCTGATCGACTCGTTCAGCGCGCCGGACTGCCCCTGGTACGCGAGGTCGGCCGTGTACTGCGTCACGCCGTGCGCGAGCTCGTGCCCGATGACGTCGACGGCGATCGTGAAGCGGTTGAAGACCTCGCCGTCGCCGTCCCCGAACACCATCCGGCTGCCGTCCCAGTAGGCGTTGTCGTAGTCCTGTCCGTAGTGCACCGTGGCGTCGAGGGGGAGGCCCGCGCCGTCGATCGACACCCGGTCGAACACCTCGAGCCAGAAGGCGTGCGTGTCGCCCAGCCCCGTGTACGCCTCGTCCACCGCGGGGTCGCCGGAGTCCGGTTCCCCCTCGCGCCGGACCGCCGTGCCCGGGATGGTGGTGCTGCCGTGCGCGTCGGAGATGGTCCGCTGCGGCGACCGGTCGACCGAGCCGCTCACACCCTGCGGACGGACCCGGTGCTCGTGCTTCGGACGCTGGACGGTGTCGAGCGACGCCAGCGCCGTCCGTGCCGCCGAGGCGGCTCGCGGGAAGCCCTGGGCGTCGGCGACGGCGCGGAGCAGGTACGGCGGGACGACGGATCGGATGCGGTCGGTCGGGGTCATGGCGACATGCAACCACCGGGCACCGACACCACGGTCAGCCCTGCTTGCGGTTCTCCACGAGCGCGAGAGCGTACGACTCCCACCACTGCCCGGCAGCCGGGCCGCCGTTGCAGGTGCCGTCGCTCAGCCCGGGTGTCTTCACCCAGAGGAGCGCGTCGAGACGGGTGGAGCCACGGGTGACGTGCGGTGCCTGCCCGAGGCCGGCGCCGTCCGGGTTGCACCAGGTACCGCGCCATCCCTGTCCGTTGCGCGAGACGTCGATCACGAAGTGCGGGTCGCCGCCGATCGCGTCCGCGAGCCGGTCCGCGTAGGCGCGCTCCTGGTCGACCCGGTAGAAGTTCGAGACGTTCGTGAAGAAGCCCTGCACCCGGTCGACCCCGGCATCGCGCAACCACTTCGCCATCGTCGCCGTGGGCACGCGGTTCTCGTTCCCGCCGTCGAGGTAGACGGTCAGACCGTGGCCGGTGAGCTCGTCGACGGCCTTGCGGATCAGCGGCAGACGGTCCTGCTCGAGCCGCTTGCACACCTGGATCTGGGCGATGGCGTCCGGCTCGACGAGCACGACGGCTCGCGACCCCTCCATCGCCCGCACCGCCGACCGCACCCACGGCAGGTACTCGTCCGCTGCGGTCCCGCCCTTGGAGTAGCTGCCGCAGTCGCGGTCCGGAACGTTGTAGAGGACGAACACCGGTGTCTTCCGCTGTCGCTCGGCGCTGCGGACGACGTCGCGGATCGTCTCGCGCGTCTCGGTCACCGAGGTGTTCGTCAGCCATGTGGCGATCGGCTGGTCCGCGATGACGGCGATCTTCCGGGCCGTCGCGTCGTCGCCGTCGGCACGTGCCTCGGACTCCCGCTTACCGGGCTGGTTCTCTGCGGCGGGCTGTTCCGCGAGGCCGCCGGGGAACGCCTCGGACGCCGTCTTCCGCTCGGCCACCTGCCGACCGGTGGGTGCGGTGCCGCGGGGGAGCACGAGCACGAGCGTCACCACGAGCGCACCGACGACGACCGCGGCGAGGCCGATCCAGGTCCACTGACGACGGCCGGGGCTGCGGCGTGCACGGGTTCCCTCGAGACTCGGCATGCGCCCATGCTCGCAGGTGCACCCCCGGCGCGCCCAGGCCCGGGCGGTCCTGCCGGGCGTTCACCCAGGGTCGCCGCCGGTTCTTGCCAGGACCGTGCCCCAGACTGGCCGGATGTTCCGGAAGCTCCTCCTCCTCGCCCTGACCGCGGCGTACGCCTGGGTGATCTGGCGGATGACGCTGACCCCGCAGGTGTTCTCGTCGGCGGAGAACTCCCTCGTCCTGCACGCGATCGCCTGGGTGCAGCAGCTCCCGCACGGTTCGTGGTTCAGCTACGACCGCGTGGAGTTCCTCGCCAACATCGCCATGTTCGTGCCGGTCGGGATGCTCGCCGCCCTGTGGCTCCCGCGGCGGTGGTGGATCCTGGGCGCGGTCGTCGCGGTGGTCCTGTCCACCGGCATCGAGTTCGCGCAGGCGACGTACCTGCCGTACCGCGTCGCCGACCCGCGCGACGTGCTGTCGAACGGCCTCGGCGGTCTGCTCGGTGCGACGCTCGTGGGCCTCGTCCGGAGCCTCCTGCCCGCCCCGCGTCGGCGACGAATGCGCGCCAGGACCGCCTAGGCATCTGGTAGTCTTCTCCGGTTGCCGTCGAACGGCCGCGGACAAAGAGCGCTCGTGCATCAGGCACGGGCACCGCGCAACGGACAGGAAGGGGATCATCCATGGCACTTGACGCGAAGGTCAAGCAGGAGATCATCGAAGAGTACGCGACCCACCCGGGCGACACCGGATCCCCCGAGGTCCAGGTCGCCGTTCTGACGCGTCGTATCAACGACCTGAACGAGCACCTCAAGGAGCACAAGCACGACCACCACTCGCGTCGTGGTCTGCTGCTCATGGTCGGTCAGCGTCGCCGTCTCCTCGGTTACCTCTCCGACGTCGACATCGCCCGCTACCGTGCGCTCATCGAGCGTCTCGGCCTGCGTCGCTAGTCGACCGACCCACGGCTTGACCGAACGCCCCGGCCCTCGTACGAGGACCGGGGCGTTCTCCGTTCCCCGGGAATGGTTGCGCGGACAACGCGGTTGGGTACGATGTTCATGCAAACGCATCTAAAGTCGGGACTCACCATGACCACCATCGCCGTCGTCTCCGCCGGGCTCTCAGAGCCCAGCTCCACCCGCCTCCTCGCCGACCGCCTGGGCGAGGCCACGGTCGCGGCGCTCGCCGCTCCGAGCCCGTCGGGGCTGCCAGGAGGCGCGGCGCACCTCCTGCACGTCGACCTGCGTCCGCTGGCCCACGAGATCACCGACGCGATGCTCACCGGGTTCGCGGCACCGGCACTGTCCGCCGCGATGGCCACCGTGGTCGAGGCCGACGCCGTCGTGTTCGTCACCCCGATCTTCACCGCCGGAGTGAGTGGCCTGGCGAAGTCGTTCCTCGACGTGCTCGACAAGGACTCGCTCGCCGACATGCCGGTCCTGCTCGGCGCGACCGGCGGTACCGCACGGCACTCGCTCGCGATCGAGCACGCGCTGCGCCCGGTGTTCGCCTACCTCCGCGCCGCGGTCGTCCCCACCGGCGTCTTCGCGGCCACCGACGACTGGGGGAGCGACGGTGACTCGGCCGCACTGGACGGGCGCATCCGCCGGGCTGGTGCAGACCTGGCCTGGGCGATCCGCGCCTCCCGTCGGACCCCGCAGGAAGCCGACGCGCTCCCGGCGACCGCGGACTTCGCGTCCCTGCTCGGTGGCCTCGGCCACTGACCCGAGCGCTTCTTAGGCGGGCCACAGGGTTCGTCGGGCCGAGACGCAGCGCGTCCCCGGGCGCTTCACCGATCCGGTCGGGAACCTCGTCATGACGACGAGGAGGACCGATGGACACCAGGGACAAGGGCAGGCGATCCGCCCGGATCACGAGTGCGCTCGTGAGTCTGGGGGGACTCGTGGTCGCGATGGCGACGGGTGCGGGGCTGTGGTTCGGGCACGTGCAGGCCGACACCACCCAGTCCACGACGCCGAGCTCGACGAGCGGGTCGTCGAGCTCGGGTGACGCGTCGACGGACTCCGGGTCCTCGGCCTCCTCGTCGGACAGCGGCTCGACGAGCGGGTCGTCGACCGACTCCGGCTCGTCGTCGACCGACTCCGGCATCACGCAGGGGTCCGGCGGCACCGGTTCCTCCGACGCCACCACGACGGGGTCCTGACCGTGCGCGCCGCCACCGAGTGGGACCTGTGGACCACCACGGCCCGCGTCGTCCTGGACCGCCGGGACCGGCGCCACCTCGCAGCCGCCGAGTCGTGCGTCCGTGAGGTCACCGCCGCCGTCGACGCCGCGTGCAACCGCTTCCGCGACGACTCCGAGCTCGTCGCCCGCGCCGCCGACCTCGTCCGCGGCACCGAGGTCTCGCCGCTCCTGGCCACGCTCGTGCACCAGGCGCTCGACGCGGCCCGAGCCACGGACGGCGACGTCGATCCGACCCTCGGCGCCCGCATGGTGTCCCTCGGCTACGACGCGGCCTTCGCGGACGCGCCACCCGTCGACACCGCTACCTCGACCGCCCGGGCGCTCGACGACCGGCCGGCGTGGCAGCGCGTCCTGCTGTCGGGCACCTTCCTCCGCGTCCCCGAGGGCGTCGTGCTCGACCTCGGTGCCACCGCGAAGGCCGCCGCCGCCGACATGGCCGCCGCGAGCATCACCGCCCGGCTCGGCATCGGCGCGCTCGTGTCGCTCGGCGGGGACGTCGCCACCGCGGGTCCCGACCCGGCCGGTGGCTGGCAGGTGCGCGTGCAGGACCTCGACGACGACCCGGTCGACCACGTGCGGATCGCCTCCGGCTGGTCGATCGCGACGTCGAGCACGCAGAAGCGCCGGTGGGAGCAGGACGGCCACGCCCGGCACCACATCCTCGACCCGCGGTGGGGGCTGCCCGCCGACCCTGTCTGGCGGTCGGTCACGGTCGTGGCACCGTCCTGCACCACCGCGAACACGATGACGACCGCGGCGATCGTCCGCGGGCACGGCGCCACCGTCCTGCTCCGGCGTTCCGGTCGCGCCGCACGGCTCGTCGCCGCCGACGGCACCGTCGTCCGCATCGGCGGCTGGCCCGCCGACGACGCCCGGACGGCCGCCTGATGGACACCGCGCTCTGGGTCCTCGGCCGCGGCACGGGCGTCGCCGCCGTGCTCCTGCTCACCCTGACGGTGCTGCTCGGGATCGTCACACGGGGCGGCCGACCGCTGCCCGGACTCCCACGGTTCGCGGTGCAGCTCGTGCACCGGGACGTCGCGCTCGCGTCCACGGCGTTCGTCGCCGTGCACGTCGCGTCGCTCCTGCTCGACACCGAGGCCGAGCTCCGGCTCGTCGACACCGTGATCCCGTTCGTCGGGTCCTACCGCTGGTTCTGGCTCGGCCTCGGCACGCTCGCGGTCGACCTGCTGGTGGCCCTCGTGGTGACGGCACTGCTCCGGCGGGTGATCGGCCCCCGGGCCTTCCGTGCCGTGCACTGGGCGGCGTACGCGATGTGGCCCGTCGCGATGGCGCACGCGATCGGCACCGGCACCGACGGGACGTCCGCGTGGTTCCTCGTCATCGCCGGGGTCTGCGCCGCAGCGGTCGTCGGCGCCGTCGTCTGGCGCACCACGGCGCGCGTCGCCGAGTTCCGTTCCGCACCCCTGGAGGTCCTCCGATGACCGTCACCGCCCCGCCGCCCGTCCGACCGCCGACCGGCTCGCAACGCCTCCTCGCCGCGCCCGGGCCCGGGTTCGACGACCACCGGCACACACACGGCCCGCTGCCCCTGGTCGGACCGGGCACCATCGACGAGATCGGGCGCGCCGGCGTCGACGGCCGCGGCGGTGCGGGATTCCCCCTCGCCCGCAAGCTCGCCGCCGTCGCCGCCCGGTCTGCCCGGGCGTCCGGCACCGGCCGCGGGCACGACCGCACGCCGGTCGTCATCGGGAACGCCGCCGAGGGCGAACCGGCCAGCCGCAAGGACGCCGTGCTCCTCGAGCGTGCACCGCACCTCGTGCTCGACGGCCTCGTGGTCGCGGCGCTCGCAGTGGGCGCCCGCGAGGCCGTCGTGGCCACCAGCGACCGGCTCGCCGTGCTCGTCCGCCGGGCCCTCGACGAGCGGGCGACGGCCGCCGCGACCTGGACGGCTGCCCCGGACCCCGTCGCGCTCGACGTCCGTCCGCTGTCGCACACCTCGTTCGTCGCGGGGGAGGCCGGGGCGCTCGCGTCCGCGGTCGCCGGCGGCCGAGGACTCCCCGAGGACCGGGTCGTCCGGCTCGCCGAACGCGGGCCGAGCGCACGCCCGACACTCGTCGCGAACGTCGAGACCTTGGCGCAGGCAGCGCTCGTCGCGCGGCACGGGGCGGCGTGGGCGCGGAGCGTCGGCAGTGCCGGTGCTCCCGGGACCCGCCTCGTCACGGTGAGCGACGTGACCGACCCGGCCGGTGCAGTGGTGCTGGAGACCGCCGGAGGTGCGCCGATCGGAGAACTGCTGGTCGCCTCCCGGCTCGACGTCGCCGACCCGCGACGGACCCGCGCCGTCCTGGTCGGCGGGTGGGGTGGGACGTGGGTGCCGGCCGCGGCGCTCGACGCGCCCCTCGACGTCGACGGACTGGCCCCGTGGGGAGCGGCGCCGGGTGCGGGCGTCCTGGCCGTGCTCGACCACCGGAGGTGCCCCGTCACGGTGACCGCACGCATCGCCGGTGCGCTCGCGGATGCGTCCGCCGGACGGTGCGGCCCCTGTGTGAACGGCCTGGCGCGGATCGCCGAGGTCGTCTCGGCACTGGCGTCCGGCCGGGCGACCGGTGCCGTCGCCGCGGAGGTGCAGCGGCTCACCGCGCTCGTGGACGGACGCGGCGCCTGCCACCACCCGGACGGCGTCGCGCGGATGGTGCGGAGTGCGGTGCGGGTCTTCCGCGACGACGTGCAGGCGCACCTCGGCGGTCGCTGCCTGCACGCGGGCGGTGCACGGTGACCGGGCGGCGGTCGGAGCCGTCGACCGCGCTGCACGTGGACTGGACCCGGTGCCGCGGGCGCGGTCTCTGCACGGAGCTGTTCGCCGAGCGGCTGGCACGGGACGAGTGGGGCTACCCGATTGCCCGCGACGGTGGCGCGACCCGGGACGTGCCGGTGCGGGCGGACGAGCTCGAGGCGGCGCGGGACGCGGTGGCGATGTGCCCGCTGCAGGCGTTGCGCCTGGTCCGCCGGTGACCGCGCGGGCGGGTGCCGCACTCAGTACCAGTGCGGGTTGACGCTCATCTCGTGGTTCCACGCGCCGCACGGCGACCCGTACGCGTCGTGGATGTACGCGAGGCCCCAGTTGATCTGGGTGGCCGCGTTCGTCCGCCAGTCCGCGCCCGCGACGGACATCTTCTCCGCAGGCAGCGACTGGGGGATGCCGTATGCCCCGCTCGAGACGTTCAGGGCGTTCGCGCGCCAGCCGGACTCCTGCGTCCAGAGGGACACGAGGCACGAGAACTGGTCAGAGCCCCAGCCGTAGGCCCCGATGGCGCTGCGGGCGTAGGCCTGGGCGCCCGCCGGGTCGACCACGACGCCGCCGGTGCTCGGGTAGGACGAGCCCCCGCCACCCGTGCTCGGTGCAGCGGTGGCCGCCGCCGCGACCGCTGCAGCCTCGCGCTTCCGCTGCTGCTCGGCCTTCTGCGCCGCGACCTGCACGCCGAGCTGGTACCGCTGCTCGGTCTTCGCGGTGGTGTCCTTGAGCGACGCGAGCTGGGCGTACAGCTCGTCGCTGTGCTGCTGCGTGTCCTCGACCGCGGCGTTCGCGGCGGCCTCGGCGTCCTTCGCGGCGCTCGCCTTCGTCTCGGCGGCGTCGGCGAGGGCGGCGCGCTCGTCCTCGGCGCGGGCGGCCTGGTCGTGCAGCGAGGATGCGGTCTTCGCGGCGACCGAGGCATCGTCCATGACGCCGGCCCACGTCGACGACAGCTGGTCGAGCGCGCCGAGCTGGTACAGCAGCTGTGAGGGGTCCTTCGCCGTCGCGATGCGTGTCGTCATCTGGCTCGAGGTGCCGTCGCGGTAGAGGTTCGCGGCGAGCTGGCCCGCGCGCTGCTGCGCCCGGTCCGCCGTCTCCGCCGCCTGGTCCGCCTGGGTCTGGAGGCTCGTCGCGGCCTGGGTGGCGGACGCCAGGTCCGCCTCGGCCGCGTCCGCCCGCTGGGACGCCACGAGAGCGGCCTGCGACTTCACGGCGGCGGCCTGCTGCGCGGACTCCAGCGCCGCCTGGACGCGGGCGACCTCGGCCTTCTTCGTCTGCTCGTTCCCCTTCGCGCGCTCGACGTCCTGCCAGCTCGGGTACTCCGTCGCGCTCGCCGGGACAGCGGTGACGACGGGGGCGACGAGCGCGCCGACGACCACTGCGGCCGCGACGAACCAGCCCCGGGAGGGGGTGAGGCGCATGGCAGCAGGCTAGCGAGCACGATCCGGATCGCCGTGAGCCTCGCCGCCGGATGCCTGAGGACTGGTAAAGTCCTTGACGTCCGGGGACCGTTTCCCCGGACGGCACGACAAACACTGCGCAGGCCGGGCACGGAGCTGGTCATCGGTGGTGGCTCGCGGGCCGGACGGTTTCCCGAGTGCTTCTACTGCTGGCCAGACATGCGTCCCGATCCCTTCGGCGCGCACGCACCATCGGGTGCCGTGGCCCCAGCCTGCCGAACACATCAAGGAGGCACCCTTTTGGAGGGTCCCGAGATCAAGTTCGCCGAGGCCGTTCTCGACAACGGCAAGTACGGCAAGCGCACCGTCCGGTTCGAGACCGGTCGGCTCGCACAGCAGGCGCAGGGCGCGGTCGCCGCTTACCTCGACGAGGACACCATGCTCCTCTCGGCAACCAGCGCCGGCAAGCACCCGCGTGAAGGCTTCGACTTCTTCCCGCTGACCGTCGACGTCGAGGAGCGCTCGTACGCCGCCGGCAAGATCCCCGGTTCGTTCTTCCGTCGCGAAGGCCGTCCCAGCACCGAGGCGATCCTCGTCTGCCGTCTCATCGACCGGCCGCTGCGGCCGTCGTTCGTCGACGGTCTCCGCAACGAGGTCCAGATCGTCATCACCGTCCTGAGCATCGCGCCGGACGAGTTCTACGACGCGCTCGCGATCAACGCCGCGTCCGCGTCGACGCAGATCTCCGGTCTGCCGTTCTCCGGCCCGATCGCCGGTGTGCGCCTCGCGCTCATCGGTGACCAGTGGGTCGCGTTCCCGAAGGCGTCGCAGCTGGCCGAGGCCGTCTTCGACCTCACCGTCGCCGGCCGTGTCGTCACGGACGAGGCGGGCAACGAGGACGTCGCCATCATGATGGTCGAGGCCGAGGCCACCGAGCACAGCTGGGACCTCATCCAGGGCGGTGCCACGAAGCCCGACGAGGCCGTCGTCGCGCAGGGCCTCGAGGCCGCGAAGCCGTTCCTCAAGCAGCTCGTCGAGGCGCAGGCGCAGATGGCCGCGCAGTCGGCCAAGGAGATCCAGGACTACCCGGTCTTCCCGCCCTACGCCCCCGAGGTCTACGCGGCCGTCGAGTCGCTCGCCCTCACCGAGCTCGGCGAGGTCTACAAGATCGCCGGCAAGCTCGAGCGTCAGGACAAGGACGACGAGCTCAAGGCCCGCGTCAAGGAAGCGATCGCCGCCCAGGTGTCCGCCGGCGAGCTGCCGGAGAGCGCCAACGGCCAGGTCAGCGCCGCCTACAAGTCGGTCACGAAGAAGGTCGTCCGCGGCCGCATCCTGACCGAGCAGGTCCGCATGGACGGTCGTGGCCTCGCCGACATCCGTCCGCTCGACGCCGAGGTCGCCGTGATCCCGCGCGTCCACGGCTCGGCGATCTTCCAGCGCGGCGAGACGCAGATCCTCGGCGTCACCACGCTGAACATGCTCAAGATGGAGCAGCAGATCGACTCGCTGTCGCCCGTCACCAAGAAGCGCTACCTGCACCACTACAACTTCCCGCCGTACTCGACGGGTGAGACTGGTCGTGTCGGTTCGCCGAAGCGTCGCGAGATCGGGCACGGCTTCCTCGCCGAGCGCGCCCTCGTGCCGGTGCTGCCCTCGCGCGAGCAGTTCCCCTACGCGATCCGTCAGGTGTCCGAGGCCCTCGGCTCCAACGGCTCGACGTCGATGGGTTCCGTCTGCGCGTCGACCCTGTCGCTCCTCAACGCCGGTGTGCCGCTGCGCGCCCCGGTCGCGGGCATCGCGATGGGCCTCGTCTCCGACACCGTCGACGGTCAGACCCGCTACGCGGCCCTGACCGACATCCTCGGTGCCGAGGACGCCCTCGGCGACATGGACTTCAAGGTCGCCGGCACCTCGGACTTCGTCACGGCCATCCAGCTGGACACGAAGCTCGACGGCATCCCGTCGTCGGTCCTCGACGCCGCGCTCAAGCAGGCCAAGGAAGCGCGCTCCGCGATCCTCGGTGTGCTGAACGAGGCGATCGACGCCCCCGACGAGATGGCCGACACCGCGCCACGCGTCATCTCGGTGCAGATCCCCGTCGACAAGATCGGCGAGCTGATCGGCCCGAAGGGCAAGACGATCAACGGGATCCAGGACGAGACCGGCGCCGACATCTCGATCGAGGACGACGGCACCGTGTACATCGGCGCCGTCGACGGTCCGTCGGCCGAGGCGGCTCGCGCCCAGGTCAACGCGATCGCGAACCCGACGAACCCGGAGATCGGGGACCAGTTCCTCGGCACGGTCGTCAAGATCGCGACGTTCGGTGCGTTCGTGTCGCTGCTCCCGGGCCGCGACGGTCTGCTGCACGTCTCCGAGGTGCGCAAGCTCGCCGGTGGCAAGCGTGTGGAGAACGTCGAGGACGTCCTCGGCGTCGGCCAGAAGATCCTGGTCGAGGTCACCAAGGTGGACGACCGCGGCAAGCTGTCGCTCGCGCCGGTCGTCGCCGACGAGGTGGACACCGAGGGCGGCAAGGGACACGAGTCCCACGCCGAGGCCCCGGCCGAGGGCTGATCCCTCCCGCGTCCTGACGCACGAACGGCCGCCGTCCCTTCCGGGGCGGCGGCCGGGGGGGGGGCCCGCGCGGGGGGGGCGGGGGGGGGGGGGGGGGCGCGGGGGCGCCGCCCGTTCGCGTGCCCGGCGCCGAGACTCGGCTTCGCGGACCGTTCCGCGGCGCTGCCGCCGCGGAACCGTCCGCCGGGCCGAGTCTCGGGGTGGGCGATCGGGTGCGCGCTACGAGGCCGGGGTCTCCTGCGTGCCGACGAGCTGCGCCCGCCCGAGCAGGTGGTCACGGAGCAGGAAGCCGACGACCGCCGGTGTCGCGTCCGCGGGCGCCTCGAGCACGGGCACGTCGAGTGCGCTCAGCGTGAAGAAGTACCGGTGCGGGCCGTGCCCGGCTGGGGGAGCGGCGCCGAGGAACGTGTCCGAGCCGAACTCGTTGCGGCGACGCAGTGCCTCGGCAGGGAGGAGCGCGTCGTCGGTGCCGGCGCCGGCGGGCAGCGAGGTCGCCGACGCGGGGATGTCCGTGAGGCTCCAGTGCCAGAAACCGGAGCCCGTCGGGGCATCGGGGTCGTACACCGTGAGCACGAAGCTCTGCGTGCCCTCCGGAGCGCCGGACCACTCGAGTGCGGGGGAGCGGTCCTCGCCGCCCACGTCGGAGCCGCGCGCCGAGGTCGGCAGGACGTCGCCGTCGCTGAAGTCCGGGCTGGTCAGGGTGAAGGTGGGCACCTCGGGGAGGTTCCAGTTGGGGTGATTCGCCATGACCCCAGCCAACACCCGGGGGCCCGGTTCGTGCTCGGGGCGCGAGAGCGACAGTCGCCCGCGAGGCCGGGCGGTCCCTGCCGCCGAAGCGACAGATGCCCGCGGGACTCCGGCGGCAGACTGTCGCTTTCGCGAACCGGGGCGGGCCGAGGGGCGAAGACCGCGCCGAACGCGCGCACCGATGGTCGGGAGGCGCGGTGCGGGGCCGACCCGCGCCTCCCGTCCGTCAGACGGTCCGGACCAGGGCGCGGAGCTCGCGTCCTCAGGCGGCGAGCACGCGCTCGACGACGCGGCCGAGGGCCGCGGTCGCCGCGATCGCGTCACCGGCGTAGGCGCCGGACATGGCACCGTCGCGCGCGAGCATGAGCTCGTCGGCACCGTCGCCCGGCAGCGTGTGGCCGGACTCCTGCAGCAGGTCGGCGAGCCGCTCGGTGTACCAGTCGCGGTGCATCGCGACGACCTCGCGCACGGGGTCGCGGGGGTCGTGGTACTCGGCGGCGGCGTTGAGGAACGCGCAGCCGCGGAACTCCGGGTCGTTGACCTCGTCCGCGAGGGCGGTGACCCAGGCGCGGACCGCGGCCTCGGGCGAACCGGCATCCGCGATGAGCTGCTCCATCCGCTGCTGCACGCGCTCGTGCTGCGCCCGGATGTAGGCCAGGATCAGGTTGTCCTTCGACCCGTAGTGCTTGTAGAACGTCGCCTTCGTGACGCTCGCCTCGGAGATGAGTCGATCGACACCGACGCCGTGGATGCCTTCTTCGTAGAAGAGTCGCGTGGCGGTCTCGAGGATCCGGACCTTCGCGCCGCCGGAACGGGGAGCCGGGGGGACGCTCGACCCGTCCGGCGACGCGAGGTTCGTGCTCGGGCCAGGGAGACGCTGGACGGCCGGTTGGGGGGAATCGACCGTCACAGCGTGGCTCTCCTTGGACTCATCGGCTCCGCGGCGGAGCGGGGGGACTCGTGCCGCGTGAGGACTGATGTCCCGAGCCATCGGACCGGAATATAGGGGGGCTTCCGGCCCGATGAGGAAACTGTACCACAAGGAGGACAGACAGACGAGTCTTTCTATCCTCTATTTCTGTACCCCACTTCGAGTGACACGGCCCGCGGCTGTGGAAACTGGGCGACCCGCGGTCGGGGGATCAGTAGGCTCGTCTGCGATGAACCACCCAGTGCCGTTGCCGCTCGAGGCCCCGGACACGTCGTTCCTGACGTCCGGGGGCGCCTTCGTCCGCAGAACCGTCCTGCCGTCCGGCGTGCGGGTCCTGACCGAGGCCATGCCCGGAGCGAGTTCGACGAGCCTCGGGTTCTGGGTCGGCGTGGGTTCCCGCGACGAGCGCGACGGGCAGTACGGCTCGACGCACTTCCTCGAACACCTGCTGTTCAAGGGGACCGCGACCAGGTCGGCCCTCGACATCGCGATCGCGTTCGACTCCGTCGGTGGCGAGCACAACGCCGCGACCGCCAAGGAGTACACCTGCTACTACTCCCGGGTCCGTGACGCCGACGTCCCTATGGCCGTCTCGGTCATCGGGGACATGGTCACCGGTTCCGTCCTCGACGAAGCGGCGTTCGACGTCGAGCGCGGAGTCATCCTCGAAGAACTGGCGATGGCGGCGGACGATCCGGCCGACGTCGCGGGCGAGGCGTTCTTCGCCGCGGCCTTCGACGGGCACGCCCTGGGCCGGCCGATCGGGGGGACGCCAGAGAGCATCCGCGCCGTGCAGCGTGACGAGGTCCTGGCGCACTACCACGAGCACTACGCGCCGAACGGCATCGTCGTCACCGCTGCCGGGGCGGTCGACCACGATCACTTCTGCGACCTCGTCGACGCCGTGTTCCAGGGTGCGCCGAAGGCCTCCCCACTGGCACGGCGCACGCCGGAACCGGTGGCCGATCCGGCGGTCCCCAAGCTCTCGGTCGTGCACCGTCCGACCGAGCAGGTCTCGATGCTCCGCGGGTCACAGGGCCTCGACCTCCGCGACGAACGGCGGCCGGTGCTCAGCGTGCTCAACGCCGTCCTCGGCGGCGGCATGAGCTCCCGACTCTTCCAAGAGGTCCGCGAGCGCCGCGGACTCGCCTACGCGGTGAGTTCCTTCGCGCCCGCCTACCTCGACAACGGTGCCTTCGGCGTCTACGCCGGGTGCGCCCCCGACAACGTCGCCGGGGTCGTCGAGATCATCGACGCGGAGTTCCGCCGCATGGTCGACGACGGCGTCAGCACCGACGAGCTCCGCCGCGCGAAGGGGCAGATCGAGGGGGCGCTCACGCTCTCGCTCGAGGACTCCGACGCCCGGATGACCCGACTCGGTCGCTCCGAGCTCGGCACGGGGGAGTTCACCGACCTGGCCACGGCCCTCGAGCGCGTCGACCGGGTCACCACCGACGACGTCCTCGACCTGGCGCGCGACCTCCTGACCCGGCCGACGATCACCTCGGTTGTCGGTGCGGTGCAGCAGGACGAGCTCGCGGCCGCGATCGGGATCGGCGGGTGAGCACGGACGTGTCGCACTACCTCTACCTCGTCCGGCATGGCGAACACCAGGACGCCGAACACGGGCTGCGGGACGGCAAGCTGTCCGAGCGCGGCAAGCGGCAGGCGATGCTCGTCGCCGACCGACTCGGTGGCGTGCCCTTCGACGGGGTCTACCACTCGCCACTCGAGGCGCCGAGCGAGACCGCGTCGTTCCTGTCGCAGCGCCTGCCGGCCATCGAGCCCGAGCCGTCGACCCTGCTGTTCGACTGCATCCCGTCGGGTCCGACGCCCGACATGCCGCACGCCTACCAGGGGTGGTACGGCGGCATCACGGAAGAGGAGATCGTCGCCGGCCAGGCACAGATGGGCGACGCGGTGGCGGAGTGGTTCACGCCGGCGCGCGAGGACCGTCACGACCTCCTCATCACGCACAACGCCGTGATCGGCTGGTTCGTGCGCGAGGCGTTCCAGGCACCGGAGTGGCGCTGGATGGGGACGAACGTTGCGCACACGGCGCTGACGATCATCCGGATCCGCTCGGCGAAGCCGGCCGAGGTCGTGGCCCTGAACGACCTGGCGCACCTGCCCGTCGAGCTCCGGACGGGTCTGCCGGTCGGTCAGCCCGTCTGAGTCAGACCACCGGCTTGCGGTACCAGGCGGTCGCGTTCGGGTTGTCGTTGAACGCGGCGACCCGCTCGTAGCCCCGACCGCGGTACATCGCCCCGGCGGCGACGAGGGAGTCGTTCGTGTCCAGCACGATCGCCGTCGCGCCGAGGTCGGCCCCGCTCGCCTCGAGGGCGTCCATGACCGCGGTCGCCACACCACGTCCGCGTCCCTCGGGTGTCACGAAGACGTGCTTCACCTCGAAGCGGACGTCGTCGCCGTCGTCGGGGATCCGGCGCAGGCCGCCGCACCCGACCGGTCGCCCCTCGTCGTACGCGACGACGAAGGTGCCGACCGGCGGCGTGAACTCGGCCGCCGGGGTGCGCTTCCGCGAGTAGGACCCCTGCGCGCTCGGGAAGGTGGCCTCGCGCTCGTCGAGGTACGCGTCGAGCAGCGCGTCGACCTCGGGGATGTCTGCCGGCACGGTCCTGACCTCGAGCGTCATGCGTCGATCCTAGGATGGTGGACATGGTCACTCCCGTCGCCGTCGTCGGCGCCACCGGTCGTCTCGGGGGCCTCGTGGCCGCCGTGGTCGAGGAACTGCCCGACTTCGAGCTCGTCGCGAGCCTGTCCTCGAAGGACGGTGCGCACGAAGCCGGCCCCGACGTGTTCGGCGCCGCGGCGATCGTGGTGGACGTGACCGTGCCCGCGCTCAGCCCCGCGATCGTCGACAACGCCCTCGCGAGCGGCGCGAACGTGCTCGTCGGCACGTCCGGCTGGTCCGGCGCCCGCCTCGCGACGCTCCGCGCCGGCCTCGAGTCCCGACCGGAGCAGGGCGTCCTCGTCGTCCCGAACTTCTCGATCGGCTCCGTGCTCGGCACCCACCTGGCGACGATCGCCGCCCCGTGGTTCCCGTCGGTCGAGATCGTCGAGACGCACCACGCCGGCAAGATCGACTCCCCGTCGGGCACCGCCGTGCGCACGGCCGAGCTCATCGCCGAGGCCCGCCGCGAGGTCGGCCCGGTCGACGCACCCCACGTCGATCAGCGGGCGCGGGGGCAGCAGGTGGCGAGCGTCCCGATCCACTCGCTCCGTCTGCCCGGCGTCACGGCCGTGCAGGACGTGCTCCTGAGCGGCCCCGGCGAGACCCTGACCATCCGGCACGACACGAACGCCGACGTCGCCTACGTGGCCGGCATCCGTGCGGCCCTGTCCACCGTCGGGTCGATGCGCGGGCTCACGGTCGGCCTGGGCAGCGTCCTCGGCATCGGCTGAGCGTCGTGCGCGCGACCCGGTCCCTCCGCTCGCCCTTCTGGGGTGCTGCGCTCATGGCAGTGCTGCTCGCGCTGTACATCGTGCTCGTCGGGCAGCGCGCCGTCGCCTTCATCGCGACGGGCATCCCGATCGGGATCGGCATCGGCGTCGCGCTCTTCGTCGTCGCGGCGATCGGAGCGCTGCTGCTCGTGCTCGAGTTCCGTTTCGGGGTTCGCATCACCCGCCTCGGCGCCCGGCTCGAGCGCGAGGGCGGCGCTCCGTCGGACGTCGTCCCGGTCCGTCCCTCCGGACGTCCCACGCGCGAGGCCGCCGACGAGGTCTTCCCCGGGTACAAGGCCGCCCTCGAGTCCGATCCGTCGGACTGGCGCGGGTGGTACCGCCTCGGCGTCGTCTACGACGCCGCCGGTGACCGCAAGCGCGCGCGGGCCGCGATGCGCGAAGCGCTCACCAGGGCACGCGGTTGACGGACGGGAGGCGCGGTGCGGGCTGGCACCGCGCCTCCCGGCCCACATCGGGTGGCGTCAGAAGGCGGCGTCGACCGCGTCCTCGGCGCGCTGGTACCGGAAGGCGTAGCCGGACTCGAGCAGCTTCGTCGGCACCATCTGCTGGCTCGACAGGAGCATCTCGTCGGCCGCCTGCTGCAGCAGCAGGCGGAGCGCGAACTCGGGGATCCGGAAGAGGTAGGGGCGGTGCAGGTCCTCGGCGACGCGCTTGGTGATGCGGTCGGAGACGGCGGCCTCGGGACCGGCGAGGTTCACCGGTCCGACGACGTCGGCGGCGTCGGGGCTGGTCGCGAGGTGCACGATCGCGCCCACCTCGTCCTCGAGCGCGATCCACGGCCAGTGCTGCCCACCGGTGCCGAGGCGGCCGCCGAGCCCGGCCTTCGTCAGCGGGACGAGGGGTGCGAGCGCGCCGCCGCCCTTGCCCACGACGATGCCGGTGCGGAGCGTCACGACGCGGACGCCGTCGGGCGCGGCGTTCGCGGCGGCCTCCCACGCGGTGCAGACCTCGGCGAGGAAGCCCGTGCCGGCGGCCGCGTCGTCCTGCAGGACGTCGGCAGGACGGTCGCCGTAGACACCCGACGCGGAGCCCGAGAGGAACAGTGGCGGCGGGTTCGTCGCGTGGCGCACGGCCTCGACGAGCGTCTCGGTGGCGGACACCCGCGACCGCAGGATCTCCTGCTTGTAGGTCTCGGTCCAGGGGAGCTTGCCGATGTTCGCGCCGGCCAGGTTGATCACGACGTCGGCGCCGTCGAGGATCGCCGGGTCGAGCTTCCGGGTGCCGGGGGACCAGCGGAACTCCGTCGCCGTGCGCGGCTCGCGTCGGACGAGGGTGGTGACGTGGTGCCCGGCCTCGCGCAGGGCGTGGACGAGGGGCGTGCCGATGAACCCGGAGGCGCCTGCGAGCAGGATCGAGAGGGGCGGTGTCATGTCCCTCACGCTACTCAACCGCCCGTGGATGTCCCCGGGTCGTCGTAGGCTCTGGGTGTGACCGAGACCGTGCTGCCCGACGCCTCCGTTCCGACCCCCTACGAGGACCTGCTGCGACGCGTCCTGACCGAGGGGACGCCGAAGGGGGACCGCACCGGCACGGGGACGCGCAGCCTGTTCGGCGCGCAGCTGCGGTACGACCTGTCGAAGGGCTTCCCGCTCGTCACGACGAAGCGCGTGCACTTCAAGTCCGTGGCCTACGAGCTGCTCTGGTTCCTGCGCGGCGACGGCAACGCCCGCTGGCTGCAGGAGCACGGCGTCCGGATCTGGAACGAGTGGGCGGACGCGGACGGCGATCTCGGCCCGGTCTACGGCGTCCAGTGGCGCTCGTGGCCGACGCCGTCGGGGGAGCACGTCGACCAGATCGCCCAGGTCATCGAGCAGATCCGCACGAACCCGGACAGCCGTCGCCTGATCGTCTCGGCGTGGAACGTCGCCGACATCCCCGAGATGGCGCTCGCCCCGTGCCACGCGTTCTTCCAGTTCTACGTGAACGACGGCAAGCTCTCGTGTCAGCTCTACCAGCGGAGCGCTGACATGTTCCTCGGCGTCCCGTTCAACATCGCCTCGTACGCGCTGCTCACGCACATGATCGCGGCGCAGACCGGGCTCGAGGTCGGCGAGTTCGTGTGGACCGGCGGCGACTGCCACGTCTACGACAACCACGTCGAGCAGGTCGAGGAGCAGCTGTCCCGCACGGCGTACCCCCTGCCGACGCTCGAGCTCGCGTCCCGTGACTCGATCGACGACTACGAGTACGAGGACTTCACCGTCGTCGGCTACCACCACCACCCGGCGATCAAGGCTGCGGTCGCGGTCTGATGTCGGCGTCGTGGGTCGAGCCCGTCCGGGGCGTCGGCATGGTCTGGGCACGCTCGACGAACGGCGTGATCGGGGCCGACGGCGGGATGCCCTGGCACGTGCCCGAGGACCTCGCGCACTTCCGGCAGGTGACCGGCGACGCGACCGTCGTGATGGGTCGCCGCACGTGGGAGTCGTTGCCGGCGCGCTTCCGGCCGTTGCCCGGGCGGCGGAACGTCGTGCTGACCCGTGATGCGGCGTGGGCGTCCTCCGACGCTGCCGAGGGAGCCGAGGTCGTGCACGACCTCGCGACGGCGCTGGACACCGACGAGTCGGTGTGGATCATGGGCGGGGGGCAGGTGTACGCGGCCGGGGTGCCCTTCGCCGACCGGGTCTCCGAGACGGTGATCGACCTCGAGGTGCCGGGGGACACCGTGGCGCCGACGCTCGACGAGGCGCACGGGTGGGTGCTCGTCGAGCAGGGGGAGTGGCAGGAGTCGCGCGTCGACGGGACCCGGTACCGCTTCCTCGAGTGGCGCCGGCGGGCGTAGGCGCTCGCCGAGTTGCGCCCCGGTGCCGCAGGCGCCGCGGACGGGATCGCGCCCCGGCGCGGGCATCGCGCCCCGAGGAGTCGGGGCGCAACG
>NZ_JAUZED010000069.1:0-7582 GCF_030705415.1 Curtobacterium sp. A7_M15
GGCGCGGTGCCAGCCGGCACCGCGCCTCCTGTCCGTCGACGGCTCGCGTCTACGGCTCGTAGCGCTCGACCTTCGTCACCTCGACGGCGATCTCCTTGCCGTTGGGCGCGGTGTACGTGGTCTTCTCGCCGGCGCGCAGGCCGACGATGGCGGCCCCGACCGGGCTGACCGGGCTGTAGACGGTGAGGTCCGAGCCCTCGCCGACGATCTCGCGGTTGCCGACCAGGAACGTCGACTCGTCGCCGGCGATGACGGCGGTCACCACCGTGCCGGGTTCGACCGTGCCGTCGAAGTCCGCCTCGCCGACGGTGGCGTGCTTGAGGAGCTCGGTGAGCTGGCGGATGCGGGCCTCGATCTTGCCCTGCTCGTCCTTGGCGGCGTGGTAGCCGCCGTTCTCCTTGAGGTCGCCCTCTTCACGCGCCGCCTCGATGCGGTCCGCGATCTCCTTGCGGCCTTCGCCGGAGAGCTGCGCGAGCTCGGCCGAGAGACGGTCGTGCGCTTCCTGGGTCAGCCACGTGACCTGGGTGTCGTTGCTCATGGTGGTTCCCTTCAGCAAAGAACAAGACCGGCCGGTGTGGCCGGTCTTGTCCGCGAATCACAGCAGTCTAGGGAACCCAGCAGTCGTGGATCAACCCGGTCACACCGCGTGACACGGTGTTCACAGGGGTGCTGATGCTCCGCACTCGCTGATCGGACGCCGGTACCCGGATCTCGCGCCACCCGACGATCGTGTACGACTTGTCGAGGACCTGGACGGCGCACTTCGCGACCGTGCCGGGGTCGACCGAGATCTGCGTGTGCACGACGGTCTCGTGGTCGGAGACGACCTGGTACCCGACGTCGTCGGTGTCGAGCCCGTGGCTCGTCTGCCCCGGGCCCGCCCAGATCACCCAGACGAGGAACACCAGGGCGACGGCGGCAGCGGCGACGATCCCGATCAGCCGGGTGCGACGAGCGCGTCCGGGGGGGCGGCCGTAGCGGTCGTCCAGCGTCGCGGTGGTGCTGGCGGACGGCTGAGGTGCCGGTTGGTGCTGCGGTTCGGACAGTTCGGGGCTCCCGGGGTGATTATCCTGATCCCAGGGTAGTTCACGTGACACCGTGCGCTGCCACGCGATCAGTGAGGAAGACGAGTGCCGTACCGCTTGATGGCCGTCCACGCCCATCCCGACGACGAGTCGAGCAAGGGAGCGGCGACCGCGGCGAAGTACGCGGCCGAGGGCAACGACGTCCTCGTGGTCTCCTGCACCGGCGGTGAAGCGGGGGACATCCTCAACGACCAGCTCGGCGAGCCCGCCACGAGCCGGGCACACCGCGACATGGCGGGGTACCGCCGCACCGAGATGGCCGCCGCCCAGGCGGCGCTCGGCATCGACCACCTCTGGCTCGGCTACCACGACTCCGGCCTGCCCGACGCGGAGAAGGGCGAGACGGTCCGCCCCGGGACGTTCTCGACCGTGCCGCTCGAGTACTCGACCGAGGCCCTGGTGCGCGTCGTCCGACGATTCCGCCCGCACGTGCTCGTCACCTACGACGAGAACGGCGGCTACCCGCACCCGGACCACATCCGGACGCACGAGGTCTCGGTGGCCGCGTGGCGCGACGCCGCCGACCCGGCGAAGTACCCCGAGGCCGGTCCCGCGTGGTCCGTCGCGAAGCTCTACTACGAGCGCACGATGAACCCCCGACGGTTCCGGACGATCTTCGAGGCACTGCAGGAGCGCGACCCGGAGAGCCCGGCGATCGAGCAGCTCCGCGAGTGGGTCGAACGGTTCGCCGACCGGCCCGACCTCGCCACGACCCACGTCGACGTGCACGAGTACTTCGACGCGCGTGACGCGGCGCTCCGGGCACACGCGAGCCAGGTCCCGCCGGACAGTGCCTTCTTCTACTGGCCGAACGACCTCCTCGCGACGGTGTGGCCGACCGAGGACTACCAGCTCGTCGAGGCCCGCGTGCCGACCGAGCTCCCCGAGTCCGACCTGTTCGCGGGGATCCCTGCCGACAAGGACACCACTGCGTGAGCACCCTCCACGCGGCACTCGCCGCGACCCCCAGCCCGAGCCCGACCTCGGTCGTCCCGGACGTCGACGTGACGCCCGGCGTCGCGGGCTTCATCGCGATCGCGGTCGTCGCCGTCGTGACGATCCTGCTCGTGATCGACATGACCCGGCGCATCCGGCGGACGCGCTACCGGGCGGAGATCCGGGAGCGGCTCGAGGCCGAGGCCAACGGCGCCGCGGGCGACGACCGTGGCGGCGTCGGTCGTGACGGTGTCGGTCGTGACGGCTTCGGCCGTGACGGCGTCGTGACGGACGAGCCGGAGCGGCGTGCTGCCGAGGATGGCCGGGCCGACGTCGGGGACGACACCGAGCGCGGCTGACGCGACCGAGGCTCCCCGCGCCGCCGCCCGTGCCGGGGTACCTGGCGGGATCGGGCGTACCTTGTCGTTCGTTTCGACGGACTACGCCCGATTCGACTCGCTATCGCGCCCGCTGTGGGTGGAAGCGGGCGCGGGGAGGCCCGGGCGCGCGTGGCGGAGGGGAGCCGCGCCTCCCGTCCCTTGGCGTGCTTGGCGGATTCGGGCGTACTTGGCGGATTCGGGCGTACCCGGTCGTTCGTTCCGACCGACTACGCCCGATTCGACTTGCTACCGCGCCCGACATGGGTGGGAACGGGCGTGCCTGGTGGGAACGGGCGTGCCTGGAGGATTCGGACGTACTTGGCGGGATCGGGCGTACCTGGTGGGAACGGGCGTGCTTGGTGGGAACGGGCGTGCCCGGTGGGAACGGGCGTGCCCCGCCTGTGCGGACGACCCGGTACGAGCGGAACGACCGGGCACCGTCAGTGTGGCCGGGACGGACGACGGCCGCGTCAGCGCACCGGGTCGAGTGCCACGATGAGGACGCCCGTCCACTGTGCGGCGAAGGCGACGACGGTGAGGGCGTGGAAGACCTCGTGGAAGCCGAAGACCGTCGGCGACGGGTCCGGCCGCTTGAAGCCGTACACGAGCGCGCCGAGGATGTAGGCCACGCCGCCGGAGAGCACGAGGATCGTCATCGGGACGCTCGCGGCGAAGAACTGCGGCAGCAGCCCGAGCGCCGCGCAGCCGAGCACGAGGTAGATCGGCACGTACAGCCACCGGGGAGCCCCGATCCAGAGGACCCGGAACGCGATGCCGAGGGCCGCGCCGGACCACATCACCCAGAGCACCACGACCATCAGGGTGTGGGGCAGCGCGCAGATCGCCACGGGCGTGTAGGTACCGGCGATGAGCAGCAGGATGTTGGTGTGGTCGATGCGCTTCAGCACCGCCTTGACCGTCGGTCCCCAGGGGAACCGGTGGTACGTCGCCGAGACGCCGAACATCGCGAGCGACGTCGCCATGAACACGGCGCTCCCGACCTTCGCGGCGGGTGAGCCCGCGAGGACGATCAGCACGATGCCCATCGCGATGGCGAACGGGAACGCTCCGAGGTGGATCCATCCGCGCCACGCGGGTCGGGGTTCGGGAGCGCCGGCTGCCGACCGCCGTGCAGCCGTCCGTTCGGCGGCCGCGGTGCTCGCGGCCTCGTCGGTGAAGGGGACGTGTGGGAGCGCCCCGGTGTCGTGCTCGGCCTGCATGGTCCGACCGTAGGGGCCGTTGCCGAACGATTCCCGAACTCCATCGGACCAGCAGGTCTGCGCCAGGTGGGGTGGACTATGTTCGTTCCGTGAGCGGCAGGGTGGGATGGGCAGGACGCGGGATCCTCTACCGCGCCTACCAGAGTCGGATCCGTCGGCAGATCGACGGTTCCGCGATGCCGAAGCACGTCGCCATGATCGTGGACGGGAACCGTCGCTGGGCGAAGCAGCTCGGCCTCGAGTCCGCCGCGCACGGGCACCGCGCGGGCGCCGCGAAGATCCCGGAGTTCCTGACGTGGTGCGACGACCTCGGCATCGAGGTCGTGACGCTGTACCTGCTGTCGTCCGACAACCTCAAGGGTCGCGGCGGCGAGGAGCTCGAACAGCTCATCGGCATCATCGCTGACCTCGCGGGGACCCTGGCCGATCACCGTGACTGGCGCGTCCAGCACGTCGGCTCGAACGAGGGGCTGCCCGAGCCCCTGGTCGACGCCCTCTCCTCGGCCGAACAGCGGACGGCGGAGCACACCGGGCTGCACGTGAACCTCGCGGTCGGCTACGGCGGCCGGCGCGAGATCGCGGACGCCATGCGCAGCATCGTGCAGTCGCACGGCGAGGGCGGTGGAACGCTCGACACCCTGGCCGAGGTCCTGACCCCCGAGCTCATCGGCGACCACCTCTACACGCAGGGGCAGCCGGATCCGGATCTGGTCATCCGGACGTCGGGCGAGCAGCGCTTGTCGGACTTCATGCTGTGGCAGAGCGCGCACAGCGAGTTCTACTTCGTCGAGGCGTTCTACCCGGACCTGCGCGAGGTCGACTTCCTCCGCGCGGTCCGCGACTTCGGGTTGCGGTCGCGGCGGTACGGCGGCTGAGCTGCTGCGCCGACGCCGGTTCGGCGGCTGCGCTGCTGCGCCGACGCCGGTTCGGCGGCTGACGGACAAGCGACGGCTGCTGGCCGTCCATCCCAGTAGACTCACAGGGTTTTCGTCCCACGGAAGGTTGCCCCTGTGAACATCGCCGAGTACGCCTCAGGCTTCGCCGAGGAGCCGGGCTACCTCGACCACGCTGCATTCGGTCCCGTGCAGACCGCCGTCCTCGAGGAGCAGCGCGTGCTCGGGACCATCCAGGAGCACATGCGCTTCGGCGCCATGGAGACGCTCGACGAGCAGGACGCCCGCGTCCGCACCGTCGCCGCACGGCTCGTCGGACGCCGCGAGGACCAGGTCGTCTCCCAGACCGCCACGACGCCGGGGCTCCTGCACACGGCGTTCGGGCTCACGGGCGGTGTGCTCGTCTCCGCCGACGAGTACCCGTCGCTGCCGCTGGCACTCGCGAGCGCCGCCTCGGCCACCGGTGGCCGCGTGCAGCCCGTCGTGATCGAGTCCGGCGCCGGGTGGATGACGCCGTCGCTCATCGAGTCACGCCTGTCCGACGACGTCGCCGCGGTCGCCGTCTCGCTCGTCGACTGGCAGACCGGCTACCTCGCCGACCTCGCCGCCATCCGCGAGGTGATCGGCGACCGCCTCCTCATCGTCGATGCCATCCAGGGGTTCGGTGTCGTCGACGCCCCGTACGAACTCGCCGACGTCGTCGCGACCGGCGGCCAGAAGTGGTTGCACGCCGGGTGGGGGACCGGCTTCGTGGCCTTCAGCGACCGCGCGCTCAACCGACTGGGTCCGGCGCTGTCCGGCCCGCACGGCACGACCGGCTGGCCGACCGAGGTCCCGTCGGTCCGACCGGGAGCCGCCGGGTTCCAGATGACCCGCACCGACCCGGTGGCGCAGGCGCGCCTGGCGGTGTCGCTCGACCGGCTCACCGCCGTCGGCGTCGCTGCCGTGCAGGAGCGGGTCACGGACCGGGTCGAGCGGGTGTTCGACATCGCCGACGAGTTCGGCCTGTCCGTCGAGTCCAGCCGCGACCCGCGGGAGCGTGCCGGGATCGTGGTGCTCCGGCCGCCGCAGGGACGCCTCACGGCGTTGTCCGCGGCCTTCCACAACCACGGTGTGACGGTGACGACGCGGCTCGGGGTCGCGCGGGTGTCGGTGTTCGCGTCCACGACGGACGAGACGCTCGACATGTTCCGCGACGCCTGCCTGTCGTACGCCACGATGCAGTAGCGGCGTGGGCGGCGCGGAGCGACTTCACGCGCTGGCGAGTGGGGCAGTGAGGCGGGCTCCGCCGCTGCGGACGGGAGGCGCGGTGCCGGCCCGCACCGCGCCTCCTGGCCGGCAGGCGGCCGCGTTGTTCACGCGACCGTAATCCGGGAAACCGCGTGTCGCTGGCGTCGTGTCGGGGGTCGGACGTAGGTTGACGGCATCGGGCACCGCGCCCGATCGAAGCGGCCGCAGCAGGTGCTTCGAGACCCGCTCCAGTGGCCGCGTCGAGGACAAGGACCGGGTCCTTCGCGGCCCGGGGATGGAGTGGTCGTGACCTCTCAGAACGTCTCTCGCGGAACACAGCAGCAGCACACCGCGGACTCGTCCACATCGGTCGCCCAGCGCACGTACGTGCTCGACACCTCGGTGCTCCTCAGCGATCCGCGGGCGTTGTTCCGCTTCGCCGAGCACGCAGTCGTCCTGCCCGTCGTCGTCGTCAGTGAACTGGAGTCCAAGCGCAACGACCCGGAGATCGGGTACTTCGCCCGGCAGGCGCTCCGGCTCCTCGACGAACTGCGGATCGAACACGAGCGCCTCGACTTCCCGATCGCGATCGGTGACGGCGGCTCGTTCCGGGTCGAGCTGAACCACTCCAACCAGTCCGTGCTGCCGTCCGGGTTGCAGCTCGGGGACAACGACTCGCGGATCCTCGCGGTCGCGTCGAACCTCAAGAACGACGGGCTCGACGTCGTCGTCGTGTCGAAGGACCTGCCGCTGCGGGTCAAGGCGTCTTCGATCGGCATGGCTGCGGAGGAGTACCGCGCGGAGCTCGCGGTCGACTCCGGCTACACGGGCATCGCCGACCTGCAGGTCTCCGGCGAGCAGATGGCCGATCTCTACGAGAAGGAGGAGATCCGGTCGTCCCAGCTCGAGGGAGTCCCGGTCAACACCGGTGTCGTCATCCACTCCGAGCGCGGTTCGGCACTGGGCCGAGTGCACACCGCCGGTGCGGTGGCGCTGGTGCGCGGCGACCGCGAGGTCTTCGGCCTCCGCGGCCGTTCCGCGGAACAGCGACTCGCGATCGACGCCCTGCTCGACCCCGAGATCGGGATCGTCTCGCTCGGTGGCAGCGCCGGCACGGGCAAGTCGGCGCTCGCGCTGTGCGCCGGGCTCGAAGCCGTCCTCGAACGACAGCAGCACAAGAAGATCATGGTCTTCCGGCCGCTGTACGCCGTCGGCGGGCAGGAGCTCGGGTACCTGCCCGGGGACGCGTCCGAGAAGATGAACCCGTGGGCGCAGGCGGTGTACGACACGCTCGGCGCCCTGGTGTCGGACAACGTCCTCGACGAGGTCGTCGAGCGGGGCATGCTCGAGGTGCTCCCGCTGACGCACATCCGCGGCCGTTCGCTGCACGACGCGTTCGTGATCGTCGACGAGGCGCAGTCGCTCGAGCGCAACGTCCTCCTCACCATGCTGTCCCGGATCGGGCAGAACTCGCGGGTGGTGCTCACGCACGACGTCGCGCAGCGCGACAACCTGCGGGTCGGTCGGCACGACGGGGTCGCGTCGGTGATCGAGCGGCTCAAGGGGCACCCGCTGTTCGCGCACGTGACGCTCACGCGCTCGGAGCGTTCGGCGATCGCGGCGCTCGTGACGGAGATGCTCGACTCGCCCGAGCTGGTGTAGCGACGCCGGCTGGACCGAGACTCGGCTCGGCGGACAGTTTCGCGGCATCACGACCGCGAAACTGTCCGTCTGCGCGAGTCTCGCCGTCGGAGCCGCGGGGCTGACGGACGGGAGGCGCGGGGGGGGGGGGGGGGCCGCCCCCCGGGGGGGGGGGGGGGGGGGGGAGGGCCCGTGCG
>NZ_JAUZED010000069.1:7592-19382 GCF_030705415.1 Curtobacterium sp. A7_M15
CGCGGTGCCAGTTGGCACCGCGCCTCCTGTCCGTGTCGTGGCTGCGTCAGTTCGGGTGCGTCATCGAGAGCACGTCGAGGGCGCTGTCGAGCTGCTCCTCGGTGACCTCGCCCCGCTCGACGTGACCGAGTGCGATGACGGCCTCGCGCACCGTGACGCCTTCCGTGACGGCGAACTTCGCGACCTTCGCCGCGGCCTCGTACCCGATCACGCGGTTGAGCGGCGTGACGATGGACGGCGAGGACTCGGCGAACGAGCGCGCACGGTCGAGGTTCGCCTCGAGCCCGTCGACGGTCTTGTCGGCGAGCACCCGCGAGCTGTTCGCGAGCAGGCGGATCGACTCGAGCAGCGCGGTGCCCATCACGGGGATCGCGACGTTGAGTTCGAACGCTCCGGACGCCCCGGCCCACGCGATGGTGGCGTCGTTGCCGATCACCCGTGCGGCGACCATGAGCGTGGCTTCGGGGATGACGGGGTTGACCTTGCCGGGCATGATCGACGATCCGGGCTGGAGGTCCGGGATGTGCAGTTCGCCCAGGCCGGTGTTCGGGCCGGAGCCCATCCAGCGGAGGTCGTTGTTGATCTTCGTGAGGCTGACCGCGATGACCTTGAGGGCACCGGACGCCTCGACCAGCGCATCGCGGGCACCCTGCGCCTCGAAGTGGTCGAGCGCCTCGGTGATCGGCAGGCCGGTGTCGCTGGCGAGCTGGGCGATGACGCGCTGCGGGAAGCCCTTCGGCGTGTTGATGCCGGTGCCGACGGCCGTGCCGCCGAGTGGGACCTCGGCCACGCGGGGGAGTGTCGCGTTCACCCGCTCGATGCCGAGACGGACCTGGCGCGCGTAGCCGCCGAACTCCTGCCCGAGGGTGACGGGTGTGGCGTCCATGAGGTGCGTCCGACCGGACTTCACCGCGTCGGCCCAGAGCGTGGCCTTGGCCTCGAAGGACTCGGCGAGGTGCTCGAGCGCCGGGACGAGGGTGCGGATGAGGGCCTCGGTCACCGCGACGTGCACCGACGTCGGGAAGACGTCGTTCGACGACTGCGAGGCGTTCACGTGGTCGTTCGGGTGCACCGGAGCACCGGCGACCTCGGACGCGAGGGTCGCGAGGACCTCGTTCATGTTCATGTTCGACGAGGTCCCGCTGCCGGTCTGGTAGACGTCGACGGGGAACTGGTCGTGGTGGGCGCCACCGATGATCGTGTCCGCCGCCTCGACGACGGCGGCGGCCAGGGCGGCGTCGACGATCCCGAGCTCACCGTTCACGATCGCGGCTGCTCGCTTGATCCGGGCGAGGGCGACGATCTGGGCCGACTCGAGTCCGCTCCCGGAGATCGGGAAGTTCTCCACCGCGCGCTGGGTCTGCGCCCGGTACAGCGCGGACGCCGGCACCCGGACCTCGCCCATCGTGTCGTGCTCGATGCGGAACCCGTCATCGGTCGTGGCTGGGGTCTGGGTGGTGTCGGTCACGTCGTCGTGGTCCTTCCTGAGGTGCTCGCCGGCCGCGGTCGCGCCGGCTGGTGGGTGTCCCGATGGTGTCCGGGACCGGTCGTGGCGGTCGGTCAGGCCTGGCCCACGACGGTGTCGACGGCGACCTCGCCCGTGGTGAGGTCGTAGGTGGCGCCGACGACGGCCAATCTACCCTCGGCGATCGCGTCGGAGACGGCACCGGAGCGTTCGATCACCTGACGGAGCGTCGCCTCGAGGTGGGCGGCGCCGACGGATTCCTGGGGGACCTCGGCGTCGGTGGTGCGGACGCGCTCGACACTCGGGGCGATCGCGTCGACGAGTGCCTGCAGGTGCGGGGCGGGGACGGGCTCGCCGGACCGGGCGGCCGCGACGGCACCGCACTTGGTGTGGCGCAGGACGACCACGAGCGGCGTGCCGAGCGCGACCACGGCGAACTCGATCGATCCGAGCACGACGTCGTCGACGATCTGTCCGGCGTTGCGGATGGCGAAGAGGTCACCGATGCCGGCGTCGAACACGTGCTCGAACGGCACGCGGGAGTCCGAGCAGCCGAGGACGGTGGCGAAGGGCGCCTGTGACCCGGCGAGCTCGGAGCGGCGGTCCGGGTCGATCCGGCCGGTGCGGCGCTTGTCGGCGGCGAAGCGGGCGTTGCCCTCGACCAGGAGTCGGAGGGCGTCGGACGGGGTGGAGGCGGCGCGGTCGGGCATGGGGCTCCTCGGGTGCTTCAGGTCGGTCGTGGTGCTGCTGCTGCGGGTGCTGGCTCGTCAGTTCGCGAACTGCTTGCCGACGGCGGTCGCGACGGTGCGGAACGAAGCGTCGTCGGCCGTGCCGGACAGGACGACGGTGCCCTGCTCGAACGTCGTCACGAGCGAGTACGCCTGGTTGCCGGCGTCGTCCCCCTCGGCCCGGCGGTCGTAGACGGTCCACTTCGTCCCGGCGATCGTGCGGGTGCCGGTGGCAGCGTGCTGGTCGAGCTGGTTCGACACCCAGGTGGCGTTCGCGTCGATGCCCTGCTGCAGGCCGATGTACTGCTTGTCGGGGGTGAGCAGGCCGACCGTCCAGACGCTCACGCCGTCGGACGTCTTGTCCTGGTAGTCGGCCCGGTTGGACGAGAAGCCCTTCGGCAACGCGGGCGCGGCGAGCGTGACGCCCGGCACCTGCGCCTGGGACGCGACCTGGCGGTAGTCGACCGTCCGGTCGCCCACGGACGTGTCCGGACGCACGACGACCGCGACGAGGAACAGCACGATGCCGAGCGACGCGATGAGCGCCAGCACGAGGTTGAAGGCGGTCTGGTGCTGCCGCCGTGCGGTGCGGGCGGCGTCCTTGCGCGCCCACGTTTCCTCCGGCGTCTCGGGGCGACCGAGTTCGGCGACGATCGGGCGGCCGTGGGCGTCGGTCATCGCGCTGCGCCGTCCTCGGACTCGGAGGCGGCGCGGGCGGCGTCGAGCCGAGCCCGGGCGCCGACCAGCCACTCTTCGCACCGGGCGGCCAGCGACTCGCCGCGTTCCCAGAGCGACAGCGAGCGTTCGAGCGTTGCCGATCCCTGTTCGAGCTCGGCGACGACGCGCACGAGTTCGTCGCGCGCCGCTTCGTAGCTCAGCGACCGGACGTCGGGCTGCTCGGGTTCCTGCTGGGATGACACCCCTCGATCCTACCGAGCGCCCACCGACGTGCCGCCCGCGGGGACGATCCTGTGGAGGACTCCGGCGAGGTCAGACCCCGTCCGGACCGGGCCCGTCCGGTTCGAGCGTCCCCGTCGCCGTGCCCGCGCCGAGCGTCACGTGCACGGGCGTCGCCCCGGACAGGTCCTCGGCACCACGCACCACGCCGCCGTCCGCCGTCTGCACGATGGCGTAGCCGCGCCGCAGGGTGTCCCGCGGTGACAGTGCCCGGAGACGCGCGGTGAGGTGCCCGACCTCGGCGTGGGAGCGTTCGAGCCGGCGGTCGAGGAGTTCCCGGGCGCGGGAGAGGTCGCGCGCCACCTCTTCCGCGCGGGTGTCCACGAGCCACGCGGTCGAGGCCAGGGCGGGCCGGGAGCGCAGTGCCGCGATCCGGTCCGCCTCGACCGACAGGGTGTGCGACAAGCGCAGTCCCAGCCGCGCCCGCGCCTGTCGGACGTTGGCGAGTTCCTCGGCGACGTCGGGCACCACGCGCTTGGCTGCGTCGGTCGGGGTGGAGGCACGGAGGTCGGCGACCTCGTCGAGGATCGGTCGGTCGGCCTCGTGCCCGATCGCCGAGACGATGGGCGTGCTCGCCGCGGCCGCGGTGCGCACGAGCCCCTCGTCGCTGAAGCCGAGCAGGTTCTGGAAGTCGCCGCCACCGCGGGCGACGATGATGACGTCGACGGTCGGGTCGGCGTCGAGCTCGACGATCGCGGCCGTGACCTCGGCGACGGCGCGCTCGCCCTGCACGGCGGTGTGGACCGTCCGGAACTCGACCTGCGGCCACCGGAGCTGGGCGTTGCGCTTGACGTCCTTCTCGGCGTCGGAGTCCTTGCCGGTGACGAGGCCGATCCGGTGCGGCAGGAAGGGCAGGCGCTTCTTGCGGGCGGGGTCGAACAGCCCTTCCGCGGCGAGGGTCCGGCGGAGACGCTCGAGGCGCTCGAGCAGGTCACCGAGTCCGACGTGCTTCATCTCGACGACCTGCATCGTCAGCGAGCCGCCCTTGACCCAGTAGTTCGGCTTGACGGCGGCGACGACCCGGTCGCCCTGCTTGATGTCCGCGGGGACCCGGGAGCGCACGCTCGACCAGATCGAGAACGACACCGTGGCGTCCACCTCGACGTCCTTGAGCTTGCCGTAGACGTTGCCGCCGGCGACGTTCCACTGGGTGATCTCGCCTTCGACCCAGGCGGTGCCGAGCCGGTCGATCCAGTCCCGCAGCTTCGCACCGAGCAGCGCGACAGGCCACGGGTCGTCAGCCGTCGGGGGACCCTGTTCGATCGCCAATGTCGTTCCTTCCACGCGGGACGTCCATGCTGCCCGAGACCGGTGACAGCGCCCTCCGGACGGGTTGTCCACAGGTCCGAGCGCGCTCAGCCCGCGCGCGTCCCGCTCACCTATCATCGGGGACGTGACGATCACCAACGGCCACTCGGTCCCGCTCGCCGCGCCGCGGGTCCTCGCGGCGCGCGGCCGCCTGCGGGACGAACCGGTCGCCGGCACGAAGAAGGTCCTGCTCGCGGCACCGCGCGGGTACTGCGCCGGCGTCGACCGCGCCGTCGTCGCCGTCGAGAAGGCGCTCGAGCAGTACGGCGAGCCCGTCTACGTCCGCAAGCAGATCGTCCACAACGTCCACGTCGTCTCGACCCTCGAACAGCGCGGCGCCGTCTTCGTCGACGACGTCGCCGAGGTCCCGCGCGGCTCGCACGTAGTCTTCAGCGCACACGGTGTCTCGCCCGCGGTCGTCGCCGGAGCGGCCGACCGTGACCTGCACGCCATCGACGCCACGTGCCCCCTCGTCACCAAGGTCCACAGGGAGGCGACCCGGTTCGCCAGGGCCGATCGCACCATCATCCTCATCGGGCACGCCGGCCACGAAGAGGTCGAGGGCACCATGGGCCACGCACCCGACCGCACGATCCTGGTCAACGGGCCGGAGGACGTCGCCGCGCTCGACGTCCCCGATCCCGACAACCTCGTCTGGCTCTCGCAGACCACGCTGAGCGTCGACGAGACGATGGAGACGGTCCGGCTCCTGCGCGAGAAGTTCCCCGCGATCCAGGACCCGCCCTCGGACGACATCTGCTACGCGACGCAGAACCGCCAGGTCGCGATCAAGAAGGTCGCCCCGGCGGCGGACCTCGTGATCGTCGTCGGCTCGGCGAACTCGTCGAACAGTGTCCGCCTGGTCGAGGTCGCGCTGGAGCACGGCGCGAAGGCCGCGCACCGTGTCGACTACGCGGCCGAGATCCAGCAGGACTGGCTCACGGGTGTCGGCACGGTCGGTGTGACGAGCGGCGCGAGCGTGCCCGAGGAGCTCGTCACCGAGGTCCTCGAACAGCTCGCGGACGCCGGGTACACGACGGTGGACGAGGTCGTCACGGCGCACGAGGACCTCATGTTCTCGTTGCCGAAGGAACTCCGGACGGACGCGTCGGGCAACCCGACACGCGCACTCGGCGGGCGTCGCCGGTGAGCGGGGGACCGGACGACTGGTCCGCGGTGCCGGCCCGCGAGCCGGGTCACGTCGCCGACCCCGCCGTCCAGGAGGCGCGGCGCACCCCCGACACGTCGGCCGACGGTGCCGCACCGGGTCGCGTCCACGGCCGTCCCGCCCCGCAGTACGGCGAGTACGCGCCGGACGGCTGGGTGAACCCGGTCCTGGTCGAGCAGGAGCGCCGCGAGCAGGAGCGCCGCGAGCACGAGCGCCGCGAGCACGAGGCGCGTTCGGACGCCGTCCCGGACCGCGCCGCACAGCAGTCCGTCCAGGGTGGCCGGAGTGCCCGTGCCGCAGCCGATCGCCCGGGTCCGCAGGCGCCGGGCGATGCGGCACCGGCAGCGCCGCCGGCCGGACGGTTCGGCGCGGGGCCGATCGACTTCGTGCTGACCGTGGGGCTGCTCGTGATCGGGCTGTGGTCGGTCGTCGAGTCGCTGTCGATCGGATCGACCGCGTCGACCATCCGGAGCGTCGTCGAGCAGCAGTACACGGAGCTGTCGAACCCCGGCGCACTGTCGACCGCCGCTGTCGTCCGCGCGCTCGTGCTCGTGGTGCTGTTCGTGCTCGTCACGTGGTGGTCGATCCGGCGGTTGCGTGCCCGCCGGTGGACGTTCTGGGTGCCGCTCGTCGGCGGGGTGGTCTCGACGGTGCTCGGCACGGTACCGGTGCTCGTCGTCATCTTCCAGGACCCGCAGATGCAGGCTGTCCTGCAGCGGATGTCCGGCGGCTGATCAGGGTTCGAGGCCCCCGGAGTCCCCGGAGACACCGAGGGTCGTCCGCATCCGCCGGAGCACCCGGTCGAGGTGCTCGGTGAGCGGGGCGATGTCGTCGTCGGCCAGCCAGGCCTCGAGCGCGGTCTGGAACAGCTCGACGGTGAGTCCGCCGAGCACGCGAGCGGTGAGCTCGTCCTCGCCCCGGGCGAGGAAGCCCTGCCGGACGGCGTCGCGGAGATCGGCCTGCTTGCGCAGGTCCCGCTCGCGCAGGGACGGTTCGGCGTCGATGATCCGTCGAGCCGACCGGATCTCCTCGCGTCGGGGTTCGAACCGCTGCTCCGCGAGTACCCGCAGCCCGTCGGCCACCAGCGCCGGGGGAGCGGTGCCTGCCGGTGCCTCGGCGAGCACCCGGGCGGCGAGGCGCGGGATCTCGTCGTCGCCGAAGAACACCTCGCGCTTGTCGCTGAAGTGCCGGAAGAACGTCCGCTTCGTCAGGCCTGCCCGGAGCACGATGTCCGGCACGGTCGTGGCGGCGAACCCGCGCTCGGCGAAGAGCTCGAGCGCTGCGGTCCGGAGTCGTTCCCGTGCGTCGGGCGCCCATCTGACCATGTCCCGAGCCTAGATGATGACACTCGGTGTCGTCACGCTGTAGAGTGACGACACTCAGTGTCATCACTCCTGCAGAAGGGCACACCGTGTCGCAGCACTCCGCCGCCGTCCTCACCGCATCCCGCGCACCCCTCGTCACCACGACCGTCCCGGACCCCGAGCCCGCCGCCGACGAGGTGCTCGTGCGTGTCCGGGCCGTCGCCGTGAACCCGGTGGACTGGGTGGTGCAGGGGACGGGCCCGGTGACGTACCGCTGGCTCCCGTACCCGGCGGTGCTCGGCTCGGACGTCGCCGGCGAGGTGGTCGCAGTCGGGTCGGGTGTCACTCGGTTCCGGGTCGGTGACCGGGTCTTCGGGCTGGCGACCGGTACCGACCGCGGTCGTGATCCGATGCGCGAGGGCGCCTTCCAGGAGACGACGGTGCTGCTCGAACGGCTGACCGCCCCGACACCGTCGGACGTGACGGACGAGCAGGCCGCCGTCCTGCCGCTCGGTGCCTCGACCGCCGCGTGCGCCCTGTTCCAGCCGAAGCACCTCGGCCTCACCATGCCGGGCGACGGCGGTGATGCCGACGGCGACCGCGGGGTCGTCGTGGTCTGGGGCGGGTCGACGAGCGTCGGGATGAACGCGGTCCAGCTCGCTCGGGCAGCCGGCTACGACGTCGTCAGCACCGCCTCGCCGCGGAACGCCGACCTCGTCCGGTCCCTCGGTGCCGACGTCGTCGTCGACCACGGCGACCCCGAGGCCGTCGCGCAGCTCGTCGCGGGGATCGCCGGGCGTCGGGTCGTCGGGGCGGTCGCGCTCGGCACGACCTCGTCGGCCGCGTGCATCGAGGTGCTCCGACGGACCGGCGGCACCGTCCTCGCGATGGCGAGCACCCCGGTCTCGCTGGACGGGCTCGCCGGACGGCGACGTCTGTTCCCGGCGATGTTGCCCGTCTTCACCCGCATCGGTCTCACGACGGCGCGGCTCACCCTGCGAGCACGCCGCGCCGGCATCCGCTCGGCCTTCGTCTGGGGGAGCAGCCTGCGCGACGACGAGGTGGGCCGTCGCCTCTGGGGAGAGGTGCTCGGGTCCGGGCTCGACGACGGCACGCTGCGTCCGGTCCCCGAGCCGCTCGTCGTCGGCACCGGCGTCGACTCGGTGCAGACCGCCCTCGACCGCCAGCGTGCCGGGGTGTCCGCTCAGAAGGTGGTCGTGACGCTGTAGCGGATCGCCCGACCGGTGGTGCGCGGCTCCGCTACCCGGCCAGGAACGCGGCGACGGCGCCGTGCAGGGACGCCAGGTCGTCGACGTGCACGAGCTCGCGGATCGAGTGCATCGACAGCAGGCCGACACCGATGTCGATCGTCGGGATCCCGAGCCGGGTCGCCGCGATCGGGCCGATGGTCGAGCCGCCCGGGATCGTGTTCACGTTGACGAACGGCTGCCACGGCACACCCGCGGCGGCACAGGCCGTGGCCCACACGGCCTCGCCCTTCGCCTCGGTCACGTAGCGCTGGTTCGCGCTGATCTTCAGGAGCGGGCCCGCCCCCGGACGCGGACGGTTCGTGGGGTCGTGCTTCTCCGGCTGGTTCGGGTGCACGAGGTGCCCGGCGTCGCTCGACAGCAGCCACGACGCACGGAACGCGCGCGCGGCCTCGGAGCGGGTGGCGCCGAGGCCCTCCTGCACGCGGTCGAGGACGTCCTCGAGGAACGGACCGCCCGCACCCGAGGGTGTCGAGGACCCGATCTCCTCGTGGTCGAACGCTGCGAACACGGGGATGTGGTCGCCGTCGGCCGGTGCCTCGACGATGCCGCGGAGTCCGGCGTGCACGCTCGTCAGGTTGTCCATCCGGCCGGACGCGAGGAACTCGCGGTCGATCCCGATCCGAGCGGGTGCCTGGGTGTCGGCGAGGAAGAGGTCCCACGACACGGCCTCCGAACCGATGCGTGCGCGGAGCCACTCCACGACGGAGGTCCCGCCTGCGTCGCCGTCCACCCCGACGATCGGCAGCGTGTGCCGCTGGCGGTCGATCTCCTTGCCGTCGTTCACGCCACGGTCGAGGTGGATCGCGAGGTTCGGGATGCGGGCGACGGCGTCCGTGGAGACCAGCCGCACGGTGCCGTCGGCGTCGACGACCCGTCCGGCGATCCGGAGGTCGCGGTCGAACCACGTGGAGAGGAGGGCGCCGCCGTAGACCTCGACGTTCAGCTGCTCCCACCCGCCGGTGCGGACGCCGGGGTTCGGCTTGATGCGGAACCCGGGGGAGTCGGTGTGCGCGCCGAGGATCCGGAACGGGGTGGTCGCGGTCGCACCTGCCGGAAGGCGCCAGGCGATGACTGCTCCGTCGCGGACCACCACGTACGCGCCGGGTGTCGTCGGCCACGCGGCGAGTTCGTCGAGCTCCTCGAAGCCCGCGGCGACGAGGCGATCCCGGGCAACCGCAGCCGCGTGGAACGCGGTCGGGGACTCGGTGACGAACTGGGCGAAGTCGGAGGCGATGGCGTCGGCGGTCACCCGACCATCGTGGCACGGCCGTGGAGGTGACCGGACGCAGGACGGGGCGCGTCCGTCGGACGCGCCCCGTGCCTCCAGTCCGGAGACCTGCCGGATCAGCCCTTGGTGTGACCTGCCGAGCCGAGGACCTTCGCGGCCTCGCCGACGCGGGCCGCCATGGCGGTCTCGGCGACCTTGCCCCAGGCGCGCGGGTCGTACTGCTTCTTGTTGCCGACCTCGCCGTCGATCTTGAGGACGCCGTCGTAGTTCCGGAACATCGAGTCGGCGATCGAGCGGGTGAACGCGTACTGCGTGTCGGTGTCGATGTTCATCTTGATCACGCCGTTGCGGACGGCCTCGTGGATCTCGTCGTCGGTCGAACCCGAGCCGCCGTGGAAGACGAGGTCGAGCGGGTTCTCGCCGGTGCCGTGCTTCGCGGCGACCGAGGCCTGGATCTCGCCGAGGAGCTCCGGGCGCAGCTTGACGTTGCCGGGCTTGTAGACGCCGTGCACGTTGCCGAAGGTGAGCGCGGCGATCCAGCGGCCCTGGTCGCCGAGGCCGAGCGCGTCGACGACCTTCTCGACGTCGTTCGGGGTCGTGTAGAGCGCGTCGTTCGTGCCCTCGTGCTGGACGCCGTCCTCCTCGCCGCCGACGACGCCGATCTCGACCTCGAGGATGGCGTTGATGTTGCGCGTCTTCGCGATCATCGTCTTCGCGATCTCGATGTTCTCGTCGAGCGGCACCGCCGAGCCGTCCCACATGTGCGACTGGAAGATCGGGTTGCGGCCCGCGCGGACCTCTTCCTCGCTCGCCGCGATGAGCGGGAGGACGAAGCCGTCGAGAGCGTCCTTCGGGCAGTGGTCGGTGTGCAGCGCGACGGTGATGTCGTAGTTCTTCGCGACCTCGTGCGCGAACTTCGCCATCGCGAGGGCGCCGGCGGCGCGGTTCTTGACGGTGTGGCCCGCGAAGTAGTCGGCACCACCGGTGGTGACCTGGAGGATGCCGTCCGAGCCGGCCTCCTGCAGACCCTGGAGGACGGCGTTGATCGTCTGCGACGACGAGACGTTGACCGCGGGGTAGGCGAACTTGCCGGCCTTCGCTCGTTCGAGCATCTCGGCGTACTGTTCCGGCGTTGCGATGGGCACTGCGATCTCCTTCGACGTGGTGGTTCCCCGCCGAGCCTAGCCATTGGCTCTGGAGGCGCGGTGCGGGTTACGCGCGCCCGTTCCGTCGGTACTGCACATGCGTTCACTGCGTTCCTGACCGGCCCGCCTCGCGGCTGGCGATCGGTACGCTGGGGGCCGTGACTCCGACGACTGAGACCGGTTCCCTGTTCCTCCAGCCCGACCGCAACCTGGCGCTCGAACTCGTGCGTGCGACGGAGGCCGCGGCGATCCGTGCGCAGCCGTGGGTCGGTCGGGGTGAGAAGAACCTCGCGGACGGTGCCGCGGTGGACGCGATGCGCAAGTTCCTCGGCACGGTGAACTTCGACGGTGTCGTGGTGATCGGTGAGGGCGAGAAGGACAACGCCCCGATGCTCTACAACGGCGAGCACGTCGGCAACGGTCACGGTCCCGCGTGCGACATCGCGGTCGACCCGATCGACGGCACCTCGCTCACTGCGGCGGGCCGGCAGAACGCGATCTCGGTGATGGCGGTGTCGGACCGTGGGTCCATGTACGACCCGTCGGCCGTGTTCTACATGGACAAGATCGCCGCCGGTCCCGAGGGGCGTGGGGTCCTCGACCTCGAGAAGCCGATCGGGGAGAACATCCGCGCGCTGGCTGCGGCGAAGGGCAAGGACCTCGAGGACATGGTCGTCGCCGTGCTCGACCGTCCCCGCCACGACGAGCTCATCCGTGCCATCCGTGCGACGGGCGCCGGGACACGGCTGCTGCTCGACGGTGACGTCGCCGGTGGGATCGCCGCGGCACTGCCCGGGTCGACGATCGACATGTGTGTCGGCGTGGGTGGCACCCCGGAGGGCATCATCACCGCGTGCGCGATCAAGGCGCTCGGCGGGGTGATCCTCGGCAAGCTGCAGCCCAAGGACGACGAGGAGCGCGAGAAGGCGATCGCCGCCGGCCACGACCTCGACAAGGTCCTCGACCAGGACGACCTCGTCACCGGCGACAACACGTTCTTCGTCGCGACCGGTGTCACCGATGGTGTCCTCGTGGACGGTGTCCGCCGTTCGCGGGGCGTCATCCACACGGACTCGCTCGTGCTCCGGTCCCGCTCGAACACGATCCGCCGGATCCAGGCCGACCACCGCGCCGAGAAGTGGTTCTGATCGGCTGACCGCGGGTGGCGCGCGGGCCGGTCGCGGGCCGCGGGTGGCGCGCGGGCCGGTCGCGGGCC
>NZ_JAUZED010000007.1 GCF_030705415.1 Curtobacterium sp. A7_M15
ACCTTCCGCTCGGCCGGGTCGGTGACGTACGCGACGTCACCGACGACCTTCAGCGCCGGGTGGGCGTCCTGCCACTCGGCCGGTCCCTCCCACGGGTCGATGACCGGGAACGAGTCGAGCAGCTCACCGGACGACGTGTCGAAGGTGTGCAGCGCGCCGTCGTCGCCGAGCACGACGGCCTCGTCCTCGGGGCCACGAGCGAGGTCGCGGAACGTGTAGCCGACGCCCTCCGGAACGTCGGCGACCCGGTACGAGCCGGCTGCCGCGTCGATCAGGGCGATCTGGTGGAGGAGGTACCCCTCGCTGTCCGGGTCGTCGTTGTAGTCGCCCAGTGCGATCGAGGACGTGTCGGTCGTGAACAGGTTGCCGGTCCGGCCGTACTCGGTCGGAGCGTCGATCTTCGTGAACGCGCCGTCGTCGTACACGAGTGCGCCGTCGGTGCACCCGAAGACCGCGACGTCGCCCTCGACCGCGCCCTCGCCGTGCACGTTCGGGCACTCTTCCGAGCGGGCGGTCTCCTTCCCGTCCTCGTCCAGCGCGCGGACACCGCTGCGGGACTCCTCGTCGCCGATGGTGGTGAGCAGCGTGCCGTCCTCCAGGACGATCGCGACGCCGTGGTGCGCGGCCTCCGACTCGGTCGTCTCGGTGTCCGGGAGCTCGGCCCCGTCGAGCTCGGTGTTGTCGAAGGTCGTCACCTGTCCGGTGCCGTCGGCGAAGAGCGCCGTGTGGTCACCGTGCACGACCGCGTGTCCGCCGGTGTCGGCGGGGAAGACCGCGTCGGTGAGGGCGGGGTCGGCCGCCGTGTCGAGGACCCGGAACCCGCTCGGCACCGTGACGAGCACGTGCCGACCGTCACCGGCGGGGTTGACGCGGGTGAAGCCGTCGACGGCGTCGTCGGTGAGCACGCGCAGGTCGTCGTCGAGGACGAGGAGGCCGCCGTCGTACGTGAGTGCGATGCGGGTGTCGTCGGCCTGACCGGTCGCGGTGCCCGTGGGATCGGAGGGGGAAGCGTCGGCGGCGCAGCCGGTGAGGGCGAGGGCGGCCGCGCTGAGCAGGGCGGCCGGCAGTGCCGCGGTGCGCGGGGACTTGATCGTCGTCATGAAGAACACTATACTGATTCTCATTCTCAATTACGAACCGACAGTCCGTCGACGATCGCATCCGCGTTGGACCGCATCATGCCGAGGTACGTGGAGGCGACTCCGTCCTCGGTGAGCGACTCGGTCGCGAGGGATCGGATCTCGACGTGGACGTCGACCTCGTCGGCCAACACCTGCGCCAGGCGGGCTGGCTGTGATGCATCGGCGAAGACGGTCGGGACCCCCGCTTCCTCGACGGCGTCGGCGAGGTCCCTGAGGTCGGCCGCGCTGGGCGAGGCGAGTGTCGTCCCGCTCGGGATGACGGCTCCGACGACCCGGAAGTCGTACCGGTCGGCGAGGTACCCGAAGACGTGGTGGTTCGTCACGAGGGCGCGCCGCCCGGGGGCGAGCGTGTCGAAGGCGCGCTCCATCTCCGAGTCGAGTGCGTGCAGGTCGTCGAGGTAGTCCGCCGTGCCCGTCGGCCGCACGCCGACGACGCGGAGTTCCTCGTCGAGCGCCTCGACGACGTCGGCCATCCGCGCCGGATCGGTCCAGAGGTGCGGATCCGGACCGCTGTCGTCCTCGGTCGTCCACTCGAGGGCGTCGACGGCGTCACCGGCCGTGAAGACCGGGACGCCGTCGTCGGCCGCGGCCCGGACGTGCCTCGTCACGCCCTCCTCGAGGCCCAGCCCGTTCTCCACCACGAGGTCGGCGGACCGGAGCTGAACGGCCTCCTGCGCGGAGACCTCGAACGAGTGCGGGTCAGCACCTGCGGGCATGAGCACCATCACGTCCGCGGCGTCGCCGACGACCTCGGACACCACGTCGCCGAGGATGTTCGTGGTGACGGCGACGAGCGGTCGGTCCTGCCCGGGGGCTGCGGTGCACCCGCTGGCGCCGAGGGCGACACCCGCCGCCGCGAGGATCGTGACGACGACGGAGCCTGCCCGTGTCCGCGTCACAGCCCGACCTCCGCGAACGCCGCCGGGGCCACGCCGAGGTCGACCGTCCGGGCGACCCGCGCGCCGTCGGCGAAGTCGATCTCGTGCACGGTCCCCGTCCCACGGTCGGCCAGGTAGGCGCGGTTCGCGTCGAGCTGCAGCAGGGGAGTCGCCGCACCGGCGACGAGCGGGTCGGTCGCGGCGACCGCTCCGGTGGCGAGCGTGTGCACCACGACCCGGCCGGTGTCGTCGACGGCGACCACGTGCTCGTCGGCGTCGTCGACCGCGGTCACGGTCCGGAGCGGGCGCTCGGTCGGCACGAGGCGCCACGAGCGTTCGCGGCCGTCGAGCAACCAGAAGCCGGCGTCACCGGCGACGCCGGCGACGGTCGGACGTCCCGCCCGCCCGGCGAAGGCGGTGGGCCGCTCGGCGCCGTCGGGCAACGGCACCGTCGTCGCGCCGTCGTCGTCCACGACCACCGCGCCGTCGGAGCACCCGACCACCGAACCCGCCCGGGTCACGATGCCCCCGGCCGGGTCGGTGCACGCAGCCTCGGTGCCGCTCGGCGAGCCGTCGGCGTCGAGCACGCGGACGACGTCGTCCGTCGCGGCGACGAGGCGGTCTCCGTCGGGGAGCAGGACCCGCGCGTCGATCCTGGCCCGTTCCTCGAGGGAACCCTGGCCCAGCGCGTCGCGGTCGAGGACGACCGCGCGTTCCCGCTCCGGCCAGGCGATCGTCGTGGTCGACTCCGACGAGTGGACCTCGACCGGACCGCCTCCCGCGAGGGTGCCGACGACCCGCGGCCGAGCGGCGTAGTAGTGCGTGTGGTCGCCGTGGTCGACGGTCCAGGCACCGCCGTCCACGATCGTCGTGCGGTCGCCCGAGCTGGTCACGAGGAACCTGCCGTCGGTCGCGGAGTGTGTGGGTGCCTCGACGTCGTCGAGCGCGGTCGTCTCGCCGCTGAGCAGGTCGTGCAGCGTCGTCTCGCCCGTCCCGGAGACGGCCAGGAGGCGCAGCTGCGGTTCCTGGGATTCGGTCGCGCCCTCGACGAAACCGTGCGGGCGTGTGGTCGCGTCGACGCCGCCGGGGATCGTCCCGGCCGAGCATCCCGCCGCCGTGACGGCGAGTCCGACGGTGAGGCTCGCGGTGAGCAGGGAGCGCGCAGTGGCGCGAGGGTCGGAGTGGATCATGCTGCCTCTCGAGGTGCTGGTGTCGGTGGTGCTGTCCGGGCGGTACCGGGCCCGACCCGGACGGTGAGTGCGGCTGCCGCGCGCGAGAGGACGACCCCGGCGACGGCGACCGCGGCGATGCTCGCACCGGCGGCGGTCCCGAGGTGCCACGACGCGAGCAGTCCGACGAGCACGGCCGCGATGCCGATCCCGGCCGCGAGCGCCGTCGTCGAGCCCAGTTGTCGGGTCCAGGCGCGTGCGGCGGCGGCCGGTGCGAGCAGCAGTCCCACGACGAGGAGCGTGCCCACCGCTCGGTAGGAGGCGACGACCGCGAGCGTGACGAGCCCGACGAGCACGACCTCGGCGAACCGCGGACGGAGACCGAGGGTCGCGGCCTTGCGGGTGTCGAACGCCGCTGCCGTGAACGACCGGTGGAACACCACTGCGGTCCCGAGGGCCACCACGACGGCGACGGCCAGGCCGGCGAGGTCCGCACGGGTGACGGCGAGGACGTCGCCGAACAGGATCGCGGTGACGTCGGTGGCGAAGGATCTCGAGGAGGAGACGATGATCACGCCGAGCGCGAGCATGCCGACGAAGAGCAGCCCGATCGACGTGTCGTACGAGAGTCGGGCCCGACGGCGGAGCGCGGCGACGCCCAGCACCATGACGCAGGCGCTGACGGCTGCTCCGAGTGCCAGGGGGAACCCGGCCAGCGACGCGACCGCGACCCCCGGGAGCATGCCGTGCGACAGTGCTTCGCCGAGGAAGGCCATGCCGCGGACGAGGACCCACGTGCCGACGACCGCGCAGAGCACCGCCGCCAGCCCGCCGCCCACGAGGGCTCGGACCATGAAGTCGACGGAGAGGGGATCGGTCAGCCAGGTCACGGTGGGAGACGCTACATGAAAATGACTATCGATACTGATAGAGTCCACAGGTGGCCACGACGACCGACCCCATCGCCCTCGACGTCGCAGGACTGGTCGTCCGCCGCGGCGACCGGATCGTCCTCGACGGGGTCGATGCGGGCTTCCCCGCCGGTTCGGTCACTGCGCTGACGGGACCGAACGGGTCGGGCAAGTCGACGCTGCTCGACGCGCTCGCCGGGGTCCTGACGCCGGATGCCGGGGCGGTCATGTGCCGCGTTTCGGGCGGCGTCGCCTACGTGACCCAGGCGGTCCCGCCGAGCACGCTCCCGCTCACCGTCCGTGCGACGGTCCGCATGGGACGGTGGGCCGGCCGACCGTGGTGGCGACCGCTCGCGCGCGCCGACCGCGACGTCGTCGACGAGCAGCTCGACCGGATGGGGATCGCGGCGCTGGCGGATCGGCCGCTCGACGAGCTGTCCGGCGGGCAGCGCCAGCGGACGCTCGTCGCGCTGGGACTCGCTCAGCAGGCGAGGGTGCTCCTCGTCGACGAGCCCACGACCGGGGTGGACGCCGAGTCGAGTCGGCTCGTCGTCCGCGCGCTCGCCGACGAGGCTGCGTCCGGCGTCGTCGTCGTGCACGCCACGCACGACCCGACGGTCATCGCCGGGGCGGACCGGGTCGTCCGGCTCGGCTGACCGCGGGTGGTGCCGTCAGGGGCAGGCGACGGCGACGGAACCGGTCGCGGTGGGCTCCGCCGGAGCTGCGGCCCCCGCCGGAGCGGTGACCTCGGCCGGAGCGGCACTCGAGCGGCGCGCCCCCAGCGTGACGAGCACGATCGCCCCGAGGACCGCGACGCCGCCCGCGAGCCAGAAGTCGACGGCCAGCCCGAACGACGACACGGCAGCCCCACCGAGCACCGACCCCGCCGCGATCGCCAACTGGATCGTCGTCACGAACAACGCGAGTCCGGTCTCCGAGCCCGCGCGCGACGCCGTGGACATCCAGGTCTGCATGCCGAGCGGCAGTGCTCCCCACACCAGGCCCCACACGACCAGCAGGACGAACACCCCGACGACCGAGTGTGCGAGCAGCGGGAGGAGGACGACCGCGCCGGCGAGGACGAACTTCGCCGAGCCGATCGTGCCCAGGACGCTCCGGCTGAGCGTGAACCCGGCGGCGAAGTTGCCGACGATGCCCGCGATGCCGAAGACGAGGAGTGCGACGGTGACGGTGTCCGCGCCGACCCCGACGAGGTCCTGCAGGTACGGCGCGATGTAGGTGTACGCGGCGAACTGCGCCGCGAAGAGGAAGGCGGCACCGATCAAGCCGACCCGGGCGCGGGAGACGCCGAGCAGCGACCCCAGCGTGCTGAACCGGACGCGCTGCTGGGCGGGGATGCGCGGCAGCATCGCGAGCTGCAGGCCGAGCGCGACGAGCCCGAGCACGCCGCCGATCACGAACGCGAGCCGCCAGGTGGCGAGCGACGACACGAGGGCGCCGAGGGGCAGGCTGACGACGGTCGCGACGGAGACCCCGGCGGTGATGAGGGACGTGGCACGGATCACGGACTCGGGGCGGACGAGGCGTCCGGCGATCCCTGCGCCGATCGCCCAGAAGCCGCCGATGCCGACGCCGAGCAGCATCCGGGCGACGAGCAGCACCCAGAACGAGGGCGCCACCGCTGCGAGCGCGTCCGCGACGACGAGCAGCACCGTCAGCGCGATCAGGACGACCCGACGGTCGAGCGCCGACGTCCAGACGGTGACGACGGGCGCGGCCACCGCTCCGACGAGGCCGGTCGCGACGACCATGAGGCCCGCGGTGCCGACGCCGACGTCGAGGTCGGCGGCGATGGCCGGGAGCAGGCCGATCGGGAGGAACTCGGACAGGACGAGGACGAACGATCCGAGTGCGACGGATGCGACGCTGAGCCACCCGCGGCGCGTTGCTGACGAGGTCATGCGGGCCTCAAGCACGGAGCCCCGCGGTCCATTCCCGCGTGACGGGCTGGTCAGGCGTCGAGGGCCCGGCGGGCCGCCGCCACCACCTCGGCGTCGGTGACGAAGTGCGCGGACCCGTCGTCCGCGCCGCCCATCGGTACGCCCGCGTGGGCGCTGTCGGCCGCGGGCCGCTTCGCCGAGAGGTGCACGGCGGCGGCTCCCGTCGCGACGAGAGCGGGGACGTCGGCCGGGGTGACCCCGGCGCCCGCCATGACCTGCACGGGTCCGGCGGCCGCGACCATGCGGCTGATGGTCGCGGCTCCGGCCACCGCCGTGGGGGCCGCGCCGGAGGTCAGCACCCGGGTGAACCCGAGGTCGGCGAGGGAGCCCGCGGCGGCGACGGGGTCGGCCGCGTGGTCGATCGCGCGGTGCAGGGTGACCTCGGCGCTCGCGCTGACCGAGCGTGCGGCGTCGACGAAGCGTCGCAGGGCGGTCTCGTCGAGCGTGCCGTCCGGTCGCAGCGCACCGACCACGACACCGGCTGCCCCGGACCGCAGGACGGCGCGCACCTCGCGGACCATGAGGTCGACCTCGTCGGTGGTGTGCACGAACCCGCCGGGCCGACACCGGACGAGCGCGTGCGCGGGGATGCCGGTCTCGTGGGTCGTCTCGACGAGCGCCTGGGACGGCGTGAGGCCCCCGAGCTCGAGACCGACGCAGAGCTCGACGCGGTCCGCGCCGCCGTCCCGTGCGACGATCGCGCCCGCGGGGGAGGTGACGGCGATCTCGAGGGCGACGGGGGCGGCGGTGGTCACGCGATGGCTCCGAGCGGTTCGTTCGACGGCGGGATGATCCGGGCGCCGAGGTCCGGCGCCGACGGGAACACTCGATCGTAGGGGAACATCGGGCGGACGATCCTGTGGTGCCCGAGCCGCTCGAGGTCCTGGTCGACGCCGCCCGGCGTCAGCGCGAGCATCCAGTCGGCGGCCATGTCGAAGAGCTCCGGCTCGAGGTACCCGATCTTCACGATGACCACGTCGGCGTCCCGCGGGGCGAGGTCGAGGTCCGTGAAGTCGTGCTCGTGGTGGTACGGCTTCCGGAGCGCCGTCAGGATCGCGAACACGCTGCCGACCTGGAGCACCACCTCGGTCTCGGCGTCCCGGTCACCGTGCTTGATCGCGTGCACGCGTCCGGTCATCGTGATCGGCCCGGCGTGGACGGCATCGACCGACGCTCCCGCCGTCACGGTGACGGTCGCACCGACGCCGGCCGCCACCGCGGCTGCCACAGCCGCGGGGCCGGGGACGCTCGCGTAGATCACGGTGGGGCCGTCCGCGTCGGCGAACGCCGGGTTCGCGAGCACCTGCGTCAGCCCCCACGTCATGTCACCCGAGCCGCCCGCGGTCGGGTTGTCCCCGGAGTCGGACACGAAGAACGGCTTCGCGGCACCAGGCGCCAGCGCGGCGGCGAGGCACTCGTCGAACGAGCCCGTCGGCGCGACGAAGACGAAGTCCTCGCGGACGTCCCAGAAGGCCCGCGCGAGGCGTTCGGCGCCCCTGGCGACGGCGTCGGTGTCCCAGCCGGTGACCACGGTGACCGCACGGTCGCGGGGCTGGTCGGCCCACGCGTAGCCGACCCAGATCGCCGCGTCGAGCACGCCCTCGGACTGCTCGACGAGCGGCACCTGCGCGTACAGCGAGGCAGCGGGCTCGAGGCGTGTCGAGGTCTGCTCGCCGGGGAGCAGGACGGGGATCGGCACCCAGGCCTTCACGGGACGTTGCTCGCCGACCGGTCGGGTCGTCAGCACGTCGACCAGGTTGCGGACCGCGCGCTCCTTCGTCTCGAGGGCGTCCTCGTGCGGGGCCATCCGGTAGCAGGTGACGAGGTCGACCTGGTGCGCGAGCTCCGCCGTGACGTTGCCGTGCAGGTCCATGGACGCCGACACGACGACGTCCGGTCCGACGACCTCGCGGATGCGTCCGAGCAGGTCCGTCTCGGCGTCGTCGAGCCCCTCGACCACCATCGCGCCGTGGATGTCGTACCAGAGCCCGTCCACCGGACCGATCGCGGCCAAGCGGGAGACGATCTCCGACGCCAGTGACTCGTACGAGTCGCGGTCGACCACGCCGCCGGGCAACGCGTGCCCGATGAGCGCGCCGCGGAAGTCGGCCCGGTCGGCGTACGACGCGAGGAACGGGTACCGCGCCACGACCTCGTCGCCGCGGTCCGGGTGGAACGCCGGTGCGAGGGTGCGCGTCGGTGTGAACGTCGAGGTCTCGATGGCGAGACCGGCGATCGCGACGACCGGGCGGCGGGTGGTGGGGGCGGTGGACACGGGCTCAGACACGGACGTTCCTGTTCCTGGTGGGGGACTGCGGGATGGGCGCGGACAGTTCCTCGAGCGACGCGGCCAGGCCCCGCTGCAGGGCGAACTGGCCGGCCCCGACGAGCCCCGCGTCGGCGCCGAGCGAGACCGGCTCGATGACGAGGTGCTGCGTCATGAGGGGGTGGCAGCTCTCGTACAACTGGCTCCGCACGGCGGCGATGAACGGGTCGAGGGTGGAGAGGATGCCGCCGAGGTACACGGCGTCCGGGTTGAAGAAGTTGACGTTCGCGGCCAGGACCTCGCCGAGGTACCGGCCCGCGAGCCGCACGGCCCGGGTCGCCTCGGGGTGCGCGTCCGAGGCCAGGCGGACGACGTCGGCGGTCGAGGTGACGTCGACCCCGGCCGAGGACAGGATCCGGACGAGGGCGGCACCGGAGGCCACGGTCTCGAGGCACCCGGTGTTGCCGCACGAGCACGGGGTGTCCCCGGCGGCGTCGATCCGCACGTGCGTGATGTCCCCGGCCGACCCGGTCGCACCGCGGTACAGCCGTCCGTCGATGACGATGCCGGCACCGATCGCCGATCCCGCCTTGATCGTGACGGTCTGTCGCCGGGCAGGGTCCTGCACGGTCTGCTCGCCCGCCGCCATGCAGTTCGCGTCGTTGTCGACCACCGCCGGCAACCCGAACCGCTCGGTCAGCCACGACGCCACCGGGAACCCGTTCCACCCCGGCATCCGGCTCGGCAGGTCGACCACGCCGGCCTCGACGTCGACCGGCCCGGGCAGGCTCAGCCCGACGCCCCGCAGCCCGTCGCGACCGCGCTCGTCGGCGAGCCGCTCGAGCAGCGCGGCCAGCCGCTGGAGTCCTGCGGTCGGGCCGTCGGAGAGCGCGAACGGGACGTTCGCGACCGACTCGAGCGCGCCTCCCGGCAGGACGATGCCGATGCGCGCGTGACCTCCGCCGACGTCCGCGGCGACCGCGTACTCGTCGGTCCCGCCGATGCGGAGCACCTTGCGGGGGCGACCGCCGGTCGAGACGTCGGTGCCCTCCTCGGCGAGCAAGCCGTGGGACAGGAGCTGCGCGACCACGTGGGACACGGTCGACGGGGCGGCGCCGAGCAGCGCGGCGATCTCCGTCCGGCTGGAGGCCTGCCCGGACGCGACGAGCTCCAGGACGCGGGCACTGAGGTCCGGCACTACTTTCTCCAATCCGGCGGAAACGCGATCGACGAGTGACCGCAGAGCCGAGCCTAAGCGGCAGATCGACCGGTCCACCCTTTCGCCGGAACGGCAGAAACGAACTATTTACACGGAGATGTTTGTTTTTCCAACGCCTTTGGTCATTGACTGTCCCCGTGCCGATCGGCACGCGTGCTCCACTCCCCGACACCTCCCACGCACCAGGAGACACACATGACCAAGCCCCGTCGCTGGGCGCTCCTCACCGGAGCCGCGATCGCCGTGAGCGCGCTGCTCGCCGGCTGCTCCGGGGGCGGCAACGCTTCGTCCGGCAGCAACTCCGACGAGATCAACTACGCGCTGCCGGCCAACTTCACGCCGAACTGGATCCTGCCGATCGGCACCGCCGCGCACCTCAACACGAACAACGGTTCCATCGCGCAATCGCTGTACGAGCCGCTCGTCGCCTACGACGGCTCCACCGGCAAGATCGCGTGGAACAAGGCCGGTTCGGTCGCGACGGACGCGACGTTCGCGAGCGACTCGAAGAGCGTCACCGTCACCCTCGGTGATCGGCACTGGTCCGACGGCAAGCCGATCACGAGCCGTGACGTCGAGTTCTGGTTCAACCTGATCAAGGCGAACAAGGACGAGTGGGGCTCGTACTCGAAGGGCAAGGCGCCGGACAACTGGACTTCGTTCAAAGCCGACGACGACACGCACTTCACGATCACCTTCGACAAGGCGTACAACCCGGACTGGATGCTCGCGAACCAGCTGAGCCACATCATCCCGCTCCCGCAGCACGCCTGGGACAAGACGAGCGCGAGCGGCTCGGTCGGGAACGCCGACGAGACGACCGACGGCGCGAAGCAGGTGTGGAAGTACCTCAACACCGCCGCCGGCAAGATCTCGGACTACGCCAGCGACGACCTGTGGAAGACGATCTCCGGGCCGTACGGTGTGCAGTCGTTCACCACCGCCGGCAAGGTCACGCTCACCGCCAACAAGAAGTACGACGGCGGCGAAAAGCCCTCCATCACGACCGTCAACCTGCTGCCCTTCACCTCCGCCGACGCCGAGGTGAACGCGGTCCGCTCCGGCGAGGTCGACTACGGCTACATCAACGCCACCGACATGGACCAGAAGTCGTCCTTCACGTCGAAGGGCTACGACGTGGAGCCCTGGACCGGGTGGGCGATCACGTACATGCCGTACAACTTCAACAACCCGACCATGGGCGCCGTCTTCAAGCAGCTGTACGCCCGCCAGGCCGTGCAGATGTCGATCGATCAGACCTCGTTGTCGAAGGTCGTCTTCAACGGCACCGCCACATCGACCTACGGGCCGATCCCGCAGGCGCAGGAGTCCGACTACGTGTCGAGCACGCAGAAGGACAACCCGTACCCGTTCAGCACCGCGAAGGCCAAGGCGCTGCTGACGAGCCACGGCTGGGAGGAGCAGGGCGGCACGATGGTCTGCACCGACCCGGGCACGTCCGACAGCCAGTGCGGCGAGGGCGTCGAGAAGGGCACGAAGTTCACCATGAACGTCCTCTCGCAGTCCGGCTCGACCGTCACCGACAACATGATGAGCGCGATCCAGTCCTCGCTCGCGAAGACCGGCATCGGCTTCACCATCAAGACCGCGCCGGTGTCGAGCGTCCTCTCACAGACCCCGACCTGCACGAGCGACGAGGCCAGCTGCGACTGGGACCTCTCCTTCTTCGGCACCGCGGGCAGCTGGTACTTCCCGGCCTACCCGACCGGCGAGTCGCTCTTCCAGACCGGTGGCTCGGCGAACTTCGGGTCGTACTCCAACGCCGACGTGGACAAGCTCATCGACGCGACGACCACGTCGCCCGACCCGACCGCCGTGCAGGACTACAGCGCGGCGCTCGCGAAGGACCTGCCCGTGATCTGGCTGCCGGAACCCGACTACCAGATCTCGGTCGTCAAGAAGGGCCTGACCGGGTTCGACCAGGACTCGCTCGCCAACTTCCACCCCGCGCAGTGGAAGTGGTCGAAGTAAGACCGTGACCACCCCGGGAGGCGCGGTGCGGGTCCGACCCGCACCGCGCCTCCAGGAATCCCCACCGCACCGATCCCGACGACGGAAGCCGCATGATCTCAGCTCTCTACCTCACCAGGCGCGTCCTGCAGGCGCTCGCGGTGATCCTCATCGTCACGATCGTCGTGTTCTGCTTGCTGCACGCCCTGCCGGGCGGACCCGCCCGCGGCGTCCTCGGCGTCTCCGCGACACCCGCGCAGATCGCCGCGTTCAACTCGGCGCAGGGGCTCGACCAGCCGCTGCCCGTCCAGTACCTCCGGTTCCTCGGCCGTCTGCTGGCCGGCGACCTCGGGACGTCGTACACGCTCAACGAGCCGGTCGCCCAGCTCATCGCGGAGCGGCTGCCGAAGACGCTCGTCCTCACCGGGATGTCCGCGGTGCTCGGCATCGTGCTCGCGATCCCGGTCGGCATGTGGCAGGCAGTCCGCCGCAACGGTGCGGTCGACTACGCGGCCACCGCCCTGGCGTTCGTGTTCTACTCGACGCCCGCGTTCTTCCTCGGGCTCGTCCTGATCATCGTGTTCAGCCAGCAGCTGCCGTGGCTGCCGTCCCAGGCGCCGAGCGGCAACACCCTCGCCGAGGTCTTCCAGGACCCGGCCGGGCTCGTGCTCCCCGTCGTCACCGGGGCCCTCGCCATGATCGCCGTCTTCAGCCGGTACATGCGGGCCTCGACCCTCGAGAACCTGCAGGAGGACTACGTCCGCACCGCCCGCGCCGGCGGTGCCTCGACCGCCGCGATCCTGCGTCGGCACGTCTTCCGGAACTCGCTCACCCCGGTGGTCGCGATGCTCGGGTACTACCTGCCGGTGCTGTTCGGCGGGGCGCTCGTCACCGAGCAGCTGTTCAACTACCCCGGCATGGGGCTGCTGTTCTGGAACGCCGCGCAGACCTCAGACTACCCGACGCTGCTCGGCTGTGTCCTGGTCATCTCCGTCGCGACGGTCGTGGGCACGTTGCTCGCGGACGTCGCGCAGTCCCTCATCGACCCCCGAGTGAAGGCAGGCCGCGCATGAGCGCACAGCTGGCACCCGAAGCGCCCGGCGCGCCCGTCGTCGTCGCCGCCACCGGCTGGCGGCTCGCGGTCCGTCGTTTCCGCCACAACACCCTCGCGGTGATCGGCCTCGTCGTCATCGTCGTCATCGTGCTGTTCTGCTTCGTCGGTCCCTTCCTGTACCCGACCGACCAGACGCACACCCAGCTCTCCCAGGCGAACCTCGCCCCGGGTGCCGCACACCTGCTCGGCACCGACGCCGTCGGGCACGACGTGCTCGGCCGCCTGATGTTCGGCGGCAAGGTGTCGCTCATGGTCGGCATCGCAGCGGGGATCCTCGCCACCGTCGTCGGCACCCTCTGGGGTTCGATCGCCGGGTACGTGGGCGGCTGGGTCGACGCGGTGATGATGCGCGTCGTCGACGCCGGCATCGCGATCCCGGCGCTCTTCATCCTGCTCGTCATCTCGGCGATCACGACGCCGGGAGTGTGGGGACTCATCGTCATCCTCGGCTTCGTGTCCTGGCTCGTGCCCTCCCGACTCATCCGTGCCGAGACGCTCACCCTGAAGAACCGCGACTACGTGCTCACGCTCCGGGCGATCGGCGGCTCGCACGCCCGCGCCATCGGACGCCACCTGCTGCCGAACTCGGTGTCGACGATCGTCGTCGCCGCCACCTTCCAGGTCGCCGACGCGATCCTGCTCGTCGCCTACGTCTCCTACCTCGGGCTGGGCGTGCAGGCGCCCGCGACGGACTGGGGTGGCATGCTCTCGGCAGGACTCACCGCCGCGTACTCGGGGCGGTGGTGGCTCATCCTGCCACCGGGTCTCGCCGTGATCCTCGTCGTCTGCGCGTTCAACGCCGTGGGCGACGGGCTCCGGGACGCCTTCGACGTGAGGGGCCGCTGATGTCCATCCTGACCACCACCGACCTCGGGGTGACCTTCCGCACGGAGTCCGGCACGGTCAACGCCGTCCGCGGGGTGTCCCTGCACGTCGAGCCCGGCGAGACGCTCGCGCTCGTCGGGGAGTCCGGTTCCGGCAAGTCCACCGTCGCCCTCGCCGCGATGGGGCTGCTCTCGGGCAACGCCACCGCCACCGGGAGCGCGGTCGTCGACGGGCACGAGATCGTCGGCGCCGCCGAGCCCGCCCTGCGTTCGCTCCGTGGCAGCACAGTCTCGATGGTCTTCCAGGAGCCCGCGACCGCCCTCGACCCGCTCACCCGGATCGGGGCGCAGATCGCCGAGGTCGTCCGGAACCACGGCGACGTCCCGGCGAAGGACGCCGCAGCCCGCGCCGTCGAGCTCCTCGACCGCGTCGGCATCCCCTCGCCGGCGCAGCGCGCGAGGGCGTTCCCCTTCCAGCTGTCCGGTGGCCAGCGCCAGCGCGTGGTGATCGCGATGGCGATCGCGAACTCGCCGAAGCTCCTGATCGCCGACGAGCCGACGACGGCGCTCGACGTGACGGTGCAGGCGGAGATCCTCGAGCTCCTGCGTCGGCTGGCGGCGGAGACCGGCACCGGAGTCCTGCTCGTCACCCACAACATGGGTGTCGTCGCGGACTTCGCGGACCGGGTCGCGGTCATGCTGCAGGGGTCGATCGTCGAGACGGGTTCCGTCGAGGACGTGCTGCTCCGACCAGAGCACGACTACACGAAGCGGTTGCTCGCGGCGGTCCCGCGGCTGGCCGTGGCCGGCGGGCCCAGCAGGGCCGTCACCCCCGGTGCGTCCGGCGCGTCCGCGGCGTCGGTCGCGGACGTGTCGGACGGGAGGCGCGGCCCGGCCCCGGTGGTCGACCTGCGCGACGTCTCGGTGACCTTCGGGCGCGGAGCGCGTGCCGTGCACGCGCTGCAGGGCGTCGACATCGCCGTGCACGCCGGCGAGACGGTCGGCCTGGTGGGGGAGTCCGGCTCCGGCAAGTCCACCGCGGCCCGGGTCGCGCTCGGCCTCGTCGCGCCGACGTCCGGCAGCGTCCACCTGTTCGGCTCGGACCTCCGCTCGGTCCGCGGTCGCGACCGGCGATCGCTCCGATCGGGCATCGGCGTCGTGCTGCAGGACCCGGTGGCGTCGCTCGACGCCCGGATGTCCGTCGCCGAGTGCATCGCCGAACCGCTCGCCGTGCACCGTCGCGGCATGTCCTCCGCCGATCGGCGCACGCGCGTCGACGAGGTGCTCGACGCCGTCCGGCTGCCCCGCACCCTGGCGTCCCGCGCCCCACGGGAACTCTCGGGAGGGCAACGGCAGCGTGTGTCCCTCGCCCGCGCGCTCGTGCTCTCCCCGCGGTTGCTCGTCGCCGACGAACCGACCAGTGCGCTCGACGTCAGCGTGCAGGAGACGGTGCTCGAGGTGCTCCGCGAACTGCAGGACGACCTCGGGTTCGCGTGTCTGTTCGTCTCGCACGACCTCGCCGTGGTGCAGCAGTTCGCCGAGCGGGTCGTCGTGATGCGTCAGGGCGTCGTCGAGGAGCAGGGCGCGACGGGGGCGACCCTCGTGCACCCGACCACCGACTACACCCGACGGCTGCTCGCCGCCGTGCCCGTCCCGGACCCGGTCGTGCAGCGGCAACGCCGGGCCGAGCGCCTCGCCACCCTCGGGGCGGTGACCGCGTGAGCGAGGTCGTCGCCGGCGTCGACGTCGGCGGCACGAACACGAAGGTGGTCCTCGCGACCCCGGCGCTCGAGGTGATCGACCGCATCGACCTGCCGACACCCGCGCACGCGGGTGGCGCCGCGATCGTGACGGCTGCCCTCGGCGCCGTGACGGACCTGCTCGACCGGCACCGCGCCTCCGTGACCGGAGTGGGGGTGGGCGCCGCCGGTGTCGTCGACGCGAGCACCGGAACGGTGCTGGTGACCGGCAACTCGTTCACCGGCTGGGCTGGTTACGGCGTGACGGACGCGGTCACGTCGGCCCTCGGCGTCCCCGCGACGCTCGACAACGACGTGAACGCGTTCCTGCTCGGCGAAATCGCCGCCGGTGCCGTGGCGGGGGAGTCGGACGTGCTCGGCATGACGCTCGGGACCGGGGTCGGCGGGGCGCTCGTGCTCGGCGGTTCGCTGTTCGCCGGACCCCGGGGTGCGGCGGGGGAGATCGGTCACGTGCCGGGCTTCGGCGACGCGCTGTGCACGTGCGGGCAGGTGGGTCACCTCGAGACCATCGCCGGAGCCCGGGGCATCGCCGACCGCTACGCCGAGCGCTCCGGACGCCGCGTCACCGCGCGCGAGGTCGCCGACGCCGCGCGCGCCGGGGACCCCGACGCCGCCGCGGTGTTCGAGACCGCCGGGTGGGGTCTCGCCCGTGCGGCACTGCTGACGGCGGGGATCCTCGACGTGACGACCATCGTCATCGGTGGTGGGATCGCGCGGTCGTGGGACCTGCTCGAGCCGGCGATCACCGCCGCCATCGCGCTCGAGCCCCCGGTCAGCGGGGCGCCGATCCGGCTGGCCCTGTCGACGCTGGGGTCCGACGCCGTGGCGCTCGGTGCCGCTGCGCAGGTACGGGACCTCGTGCTCGGGAGCGCCCCCGCCCGCTGACGAGACCGCGGGTCGATCGACGAGGAGCCGGCCTGGGCCACCTGATCGTGTGGTCCAGACCGGCTCCGGTCATCGATGCGCTCGGCGGGGAGCCGTCGAGCGGTGGTCAGGCCCGACGGGTCCCGACGCGCGGCAGGAGCAGGCCGAGCACGATCATCGCGACGGCGAGGATCAGGTGCAGCACGTTGTCGGCGCTGTTGAGCGGCACGAAGTTCGCCGGGTCGGCCATACCCGCGGTGAAGAGGCCGTAGACGAACAGGATCGCGTAGACGATGCCGCCGACGACCAGGTAGAGCCGGGCACCGCGAGCGCTGCGGGCCGCGAGCAGCCCGACGACGCCGAACAGCAGGTGGACGATGTTGTGGAGCACGGAGACCTGGAACGTCCCGAGCAGGAGTGCCATCGAACCGTGTCCGGCCACCGACATCGAGCCCATGTCCATGGTCAGACCGGGGATGAACCCGGCGATGCCGACGATGAGGAAGACGACCCCGAAGACGAAGGCGCCCTTCTGGGTCCAGGTGGAGCCGTACCCGATGCGGTTCGTTGCTGCGTTGCTGGTCATGATGCGACCTCTCTCTCAGGACGATCGGTGCTGCGTCGCACCGGCGGGGCGCTCATGACGCCCACAGAGCTTTCGGAGCGGTCGCCCGGGTGGTTTGCAGGCGGTCGCTCGAGACGCTGTCGCTGCGGCCACGGGTACAGCGCCCTGGACCACCGCGGAGGGGGCGAGGGGCATCGTGGAGCGCATGAGCCAGTACGACAAGCGTGACCCGAACACCCTCTACCCCGCACCGCCGTACCCGGAGCAGGAGCAGTCGCTCCCCGGCGCCGCGTGGAAGATGGACCCGAAGCCCGACCACGGTGAGGACAGCTACGTCGGCCTCGGACGGCTGAAGGGCTTCCGGGGCATCGTCACCGGTGCCGACTCGGGGATCGGCCGTGCCGCCGCCATCGCGCTCTCCCGCGAGGGCGCCGACCTCGTTCTCTCCTACCTGCCCGACGAGCAGGAGGACGCCGAACAGGTCCGCGACCTGCTCGAGGGCGAAGGGCGTCGCGCGGTGCTCTTCCCCGGCGACATCTCCGACGAGCAGTACTGCGCCGACCTCGTCCAGAAGGCCGTCGACGAGTTCGGCGGCCTCGACACGCTGGTCATGGTCGCCGGTCGGATGGACAGCAACGACGACATCCTCACGCTCACGACCGAGCACTTCGACTCGACGTTCAAGACGAACATCTACTCGCTGTTCTGGCTGACCAAGGCCGCCGTGCCGCACCTCGAGCCCGGCTCCACGATCGTCACGACCGGCTCGATCCAGGCGAGCACGCCGTCGCCGGACAAGATCGACTACGCGGTGTCGAAGGGTGCGATCAAGCTGTTCACCGAGGCCGTCGCCCAGCAGCTCGCCCCGAAGGGCATCCGCGTGAACTCCGTCGCTCCGGGACCGGTGTGGACGCCGCTCCAGCCGGGTTCCGACGACGCCGAGACCGTGTCGCACTTCGGGGAGCAGTCACCGTTCGGCCGCCCCGGCCAGCCCGCCGAACTCGCCGCCGCGTACGTGCACCTCATCAGCCCCGAGTCGAGCTACCAGTCCGGGTCGACGATCACCATCGCCGGCGGGACCCCGGCCTTCTAGGAGGACACGATGAGCGGGACGACACACGTGGTCCTCGTCGCCTGGGACGGGGAGGCAGCTGATCGATCGGCGCAGGCCGACACCCTCGTGCGCGAGCACCTGCCACGGATCGACGGGGTGGAGTCCGTTCGGTCCGGCGAGAGCATCAGCACCGAGGGACTCGAGGGGGGCTTCGACTGGATGCTCGTCGTGCGCTTCCGCGAGCGCGCGGCGCTCGCCGGGTACCTGCCCCACGAGGAGCACCAGCCGGTCGCCGCCTACATCCAGGGCGCGAGCGACCGCGTCGTGGTCTTCGACGTCGAGGACTGATGCCGGTCGGTCGTCGAGCGTGTGATCAGCGCGACTCGACGACCGCCGTCCGTCGGGCGAGCGCGTTGCCGGACGCACGCACGAGCACGGCGATCACCAGGAAGCCGACGAGCAGCGCGGCGCAGTACAGCGCGACACCGCCGTACCCGCCGACGCGCGCGGGATTGAAGAACGGGTACGGGTAGAAGCCGATGACCGCGCCGCGGACCAGCGTGTAGACGGTGTACACGGCCGGCACGATCGCGGCCGCCCAGACCGTCGAGAACGGTTGCCGGTGGCGCGGACGGTCCACGAACCAGTCGACCACGACGGCAGCCGGGACGACCATGTGGTGTACGACGTTCACCCACGGCAGGAGCTCGCCGAGGTCCGCGCCGGCGAGCAGGGTGTTGAACACGATGCCCACGAACGCCAGGTAGACGACCGCGGCGCCCCGTGCCAGTTCCCACCCGCGCGACGACGGAACACCTCGGAGCAACCGGACCGCGCCGATCACGAACACGGTGCTGGCGTAGAGGTTGCCGAGGATCGTGAAGTAGCTGAAGACGCTCACCAGGCTGAAGTCGACCCGCACACTCAGCACGACCTGGGTGACGACCCCGGCAACGGACGCGGCTGCCAGCGCGAGGCGGACGGCAGCCCAGACGGTCGTCTTCATGGCGTCACCCTACCGATCGCCGAACGTCTCGCACTGCTCCGCGTCGACACATATGATGGAAGCACGACGGGCCGGATCCCGGAACGTCGCCAGCCGAAGGCCCCGCTCGCGGGGCCTTCGTTCTCGAGTCGGGCAGTTCGTCACGGTACCCAGTTCTGGTCGTGTGCGATCGCGGGAGCGATCTGACGCCACTGCCGGTCGAGCGTCCTGCGGGCGGCCGGATGTGGGTTGTCGACGCGCTGCCGCCGGAAGTGCACGTACACGGCGAGATCGACTGCTTGCAGGCCGTCGCTCAGCCGCGAAGACGCGAAGTTGATCGGAGCCGAGATGTGGCGGAGCAGCGATCGGCGTTCGCCCGTCGTGCCGAACTCCTGGTAGCCCGAGAACGCGCGCTGGTGGTCGGCCTGGGTCGTGATCTCGTCGGCGACGACGATCGCCTGCTCGTCGGGATCCTCCTGGGCGGTGTAGTCGTCGATCTGTTCGAGCAGGTGTCCGAACACGACGGCGTGCGGCGTCCGGGGGTAGCGGAACCGTGCGTTGAGTCGCGCGACGTCGACGCCTCGGAAGATGTACCGGACACCGCATTCGGCCGTCGCTCCGAGCACGGCGGTCGAGACACCCGCTGCCTCGCGATGTCGGCCACGGAGCGCACGCCAGGGGCCGTTGCCCCCCATGAGTTCGTGACCGTGGAACTCGATGTCGTCTGCCGTGCCGTGTTCACGAGCGGTTCGACGACGGATCTCGGCGAACCGTCCCGTGACGGCTTCCCACTGCTCGAACGTGGCGATCGCCGCGCCGATGAAGTAGTAGTCCCGATCGTACGATTCATCGACGTAGGCGATGAGCATCCGGCAAGCGTTCCACAGCTGACGACCGCACGCCGAGCCCTGTGGATGCACGACGGAACGTCGGCGTCGTTGCAGCGGATCACCCGACGAGCGACTGCGTCCCGAGCACGATCGCCAGCGCCAGCCGCTCGGCATCCGCGCTGCCCGGCTCCGCGGTGTACGCGAGCACCGTCAGGTCGTCGGTCGCGATCCGCAGGGTGTCGCAGTCGAGGGCGATCCGGCCCACGGCCGGGTGCTCGACCACCTTGCGTCGGCCGGAGCTCCGCGGCACGACGGCGTCGGCGGAGTCCCACAGTTCGACGAACCGGTCGCTCGCGGCACGGAGGTCCCTGACGAGCTGCCGCAGCCCGCGGTCGAGCGGGTACCGGGCGACAGTGAGGCGGAGCTCGGCGACGACCGAGGCCTCGAACGCCCGCTGCTCGGCATCGGAGTGCACCGCCCGGCTGCCCGGACCGACGAGGTGGCGCCACGCGGTGTTCCGTTCGTGCCCGCGGAGTGCGGCGACCGGTCCCATCAGCGCGTCGTACGGCCCGTTCGCGGTGAGGATCGTGCCGGCGGCGTCGAGCACCGCGACCGGGGTGTCCGACAACCGGTCGAGCAGTCGCTGCACGCTCGGCGGGATGCGCGTGGGGACGACGTCGGCGCCGGGGGCCGCGTGCCCGGCGAGCCGGAACAGCAGCTCGCGCTCCGCGTCCGCGACCCGGAGCGAGCGGGCCAGCGCCTCGACCACCTGCGCGGACGGCGAGGTCGCCCGGCCCTGCTCGAGCCGGGTCAGGTAGTCGGCGGAGATCCCCGCCAGGGCGGCGAGCTCCTCGCGGCGGAGCCCGGACGCACGTCGCCGGCTCCCCGCGACGACACCGACGGTGTCCGGTGCGACGTGGTCGCGCAGTCGCCGGAGGGTGCGGCCGAACTCGGAGTGTTCCACGGGTCCAGTCTGCGACGCATGGCGCCCGGTGTCCTGGGTCCGGCAGTCCTACGACAGCGGGACGACTGCCCGGCGACGCTCGCCGGAGTGACGCTGGACCCATGACAACGACATTCGTCACCGGGGCCACACGCGGCCTCGGCAAGGAGACCGCCCGCCAGCTCGCCGCCGCGGGCCACTCCGTCTGGATCGGCGCCCGTGACCTCGACACCGGCCGCGCGGTGGCCGAGGAGATCAGCACGGGGCCGAACCCGGTCCGTGCCGTGCAGCTCGACGTGACGGACGACGCCTCGGTCGCCGCGGCGTTCTCGACCATCGGCGCGGCCGGCGGGCTCGACGTACTCGTGAACAACGCGGGCATCGGCAAGCTCGGACTCGACGGACCGGAGGCGCTCGAGGTCTTCGACACGAACGCCGTCAGCATCGTGCGCACCACCCAGGCCGCACTGCCGCTCCTGCGGTCATCGGACGCCCCGATCGTCGTGAACATCTCGAGCGCCCTCGGCTCGTTCGCGGCCAACCACGACCCGGAGAAGCCGGCCTCCCAGTACCAGGCCATCGTCTACGGCGCGAGCAAGGCAGCGGTGTCGATGCTCACCGTGCAGTACGCCCGCGCGGTGCCGGAGGTCCACTTCGTCGCGGTCGAGCCCGGGTACACGGCGACCGAGTTCGGCGGTGTGCCGAACCCCCACGGTCGTCCGGTCGAGGTGAGTGCGGCGACGGTCGCCGCGGCTGCCGCCGCGGGTCCCGACGGTCCGACGGGTGTCTTCCTGGAGGACGGTGCGCCGCTCGGATGGTGACCATCCGACGGACGGGAGGTGGGCCCCACCAGCCGGTACCGGCGCACCGCGCCAGCGGGGTGACGGCCGTGCCTGGAGGGACGGGTCGGGTCCGACCCGCGCCTCCCGGCCCGCAGGTCCCTACGATGAGGAGGTGGCTGACGCGACCGAACCGACCGTCCTGCTGACCGCCTTCGAACCGTTCGGCGGCGACGCCGTGAACCCCTCGTGGGAGGCCGCTCGACGGCTCGCCGCCACGTGGGACGGGCCGGCGACCCTCGTCGTCGAACAGCTCCCGGTGGTCTTCGCCGAGGAACGATCCCGGCTCGCGGCGGCGCTCGCGAAGCACCACCCCACCGTCGTCATCGCCACCGGGCTCGCCGCCGGGCGGGCCGAGGTGACGCCGGAGCGCGTCGCGATCAACGTCGTGGACGCCCGGATCCCGGACAACGCGGGCGCCCAGCCGGTGGACGAGCCGATCGACCCGTTCGGCGCTCCGGCGGCGTTCAGCGGCCTGCCGATCAAGCGGATCGTCCGGGACGTGCAGGCGGCCGGGGTCCCCGCTCGGGTGTCCAACACCGCCGGGACGTTCACGTGCAACCAGGTGTTCTACGAGCTCATGTCGTTCGCCGACCGCGAGGGCTTCCGCGCCGGGTTCGTGCACGTCCCGGCCACCCCGGACATCGCCGGGGACGGCCCCTCGCTCGACCTCGACCAGATCGTCACCGCGCTCGACGCCGTGGTGCGCGCCTCGCTGGACCCGTCGCCAGACCTCGTCGCCGAGGGCGGCGCGGAGTCCTGACCCGCGCCGCCGTCGTCGGTCAGATGAACTGGCGGAAGTTCGTCGAGGCGAGGTCGAGGAGCTCGTCGCCGCGGCCGGACAGCACGGTACGGATCGCGTAGAGCGTGAAGCCCTTCGCCTGCTCGAGGGTCACCGCCGGCGGCATCGAGAGTTCCTGGCGGTCGGCCTTGACCGACACCAGCGCGGGGCCGTCGTGGGCCAGTGCGGCGGCGAGAGCGTCCTCGAGCTGGTCGGACTCGTCGACGCGGAACCCGGCGATCCCGATCGCCTCGGCGACGTTCGCGAAGTCGGGGTTCTGCAGTTCCGTGCCGTAGGTGACGAACCCGGCCGCCTTCATCTCGAGCTCGACGAAGTTCAGGGACGAGTTGTCGAACACGACGATCTTCACGTGCAGCTTGTTCTGCACGATGGTGATGAGCTCGCCGAGCAGCATCGCGAGGCCGCCGTCCCCGGCGAGGGCGATCACCTGCCGGTCCGGGTGGGACGCCTGCGCGCCGATCGCCATCGGGACCGCGTTGGCCATCGTGCCGTGGACGAAGGAGCCGATCAGGCGACGGCGGCCGTTCAGCGTGAGGTAGCGCGACGCCCACACGACCGGGGAGCCGACGTCGGGGATGAACACGGCATCCTGGTCGGCGAGCCGGTCGAGCACGCGTGCGACGTACTGCGGGTGCAGCGGCTTGTGCTTCCCGGCGGGGACGGCGAGGTCGTCGAGCTTGGCGCGGGTCTTCGCGTAGTGCTTGCGGGCGTCCTCGAGGTGCTTCGTGGGGTGGGACCGGGTGAGCAGCGGGAGGAGGGCGAGCGCGGTGTCCTTGACGGTGCCGACCAGGCCGATGTCGACCGGGTGCCGCTTGCCGAGCTGTTCTCCGCGGACGTCGACCTGCACGTGCTTGGCCTTGGCGGGGAAGAACTGCTGGTACGGGAAGTCGGTGCCGAGCATGAGGACCACGTCGGCGTCCTCCATCGCGCGGTACCCCGACGCGAAGCCGAGCAGCCCGGTCATGCCGACGTCGTAGGGGTTGTCCCACTCGATGTGCTCCTTGCCGCGCAGCGCGTGCACGATCGGGGCCTGCAGGCGCTCGGCGAGTGCGAGGACCTCGTCGTGGGCGCCCGCGACGCCGGCGCCGGCGAGGATGGTGACGTTGTCGGCGCCGTTGAGCAGCTGCGCGGTGCGCTCCAGCTCGGCCTGCGCGGGGATGATCCGCGGTTCGGCGCGCTCGATGGTGGTGACGCGGGGCGCGACGGCCTCGGCGAGGAGCACGTCGCCGGGGATGACGAGCACGGCGACTCCTCGCTTCTCGACCGCAGCGCGCATCGCGATCTCGAGCAGCCGCGGCATCTGGGACGGGTCGGCGACGTACTCGACGTAGACCGAGCACTCCCGGAACAGCTCCTGGGGGTGGGTCTCCTGGAAGTAGCCGGAACCGATCTCCGCGGTGGGGATGTGCGCGGCGATCGCGAGGACCGGCACGCGGGAGCGGTTCGCGTCGTAGAGACCGTTGACGAGGTGCAGGTTGCCCGGGCCGCAGCTGCCCGCGCACACGGCGAGGTTCCCGGTCAGCTCGGCCTCGGCGGAGGCGGCGAACGCGGCGGCCTCCTCGTGGCGGACGTGCTCCCACCGGATCGTCCCGTCCTTGCGGAGCGCGTCGGTGAAGCCGTTGAGGGAGTCCCCGGGGAGACCGTAGACCCGTTCCACGTCGTTCTGACGGAGGGTGGCGACGATGTTCTCGGCAACGGTTGTCATGCCTTCGTGTCTAGTCCTCGCGGCTGGTCCTTGCCGTTCGCTGAGCGACCTCTGATCGTCCGACACCGAACTCCGGGCTGCCCGGACGTCGCACCTGCGACGATGGGCGGATGTCCGACCACGATCTCTGCCCCCGCCGCCGAGCGTCCGACGAGTACGGGATCCTCGACCGGAGCCGCACGCCGCTCGCGTCGGTGGCCATCGCCGTCGTCGCCGTCGTCCTCCTGACGATCATCGGGTTCACGCTCGGCACGGTCGACCTCGGGCTCTCGAAGGCGCTCAACGAACTGCACACCGGAGCCCTCGGGGTGTTCACGACGGCGGTCTACCACGTCATCAGTCCGGCGCCGGCGATCGGGATCACGGTCGTCGTCGTCGCGGTGGTCTGGTGGCGGACCCGTGACCTGCGCCCGGCGCTGGCGTTCGGGGGCACGATCGCGATCACGTGGGTGCCGTCCGCGGTCGTCAAGGAGATCGTGCACCGGGCCCGTCCGGACGTCGCCGTGCTGCCGCACCCGTTCCCGGTGCAGCCGGACCCGGGCTACCCGAGCGGGCACACCGTGTACATCACCGCGTTCGTGATCGCGCTGATCTGGCTGCTCCGCGACACCCGGTGGCACCGCCTCGCGCTGTGGCTCGGTGTCGTGGCGATCGTCGTGGTGTTCTTCGCGGTGTCGATCGACGCCGTGCACTACCCGACGGACGCCGCCGCATCCATCCTGTGGGCGCTCGCGGTAGCACCGGGCGTGCGGGTGGTGTGGGTCGACTGGCTGATGCCGAAGATTCCGTTCCTGCGGCCCCGCGGTGCCGCGACTCAGCGCGAGGTCACGCGCTGAGCGACACCTCACGGGTCGGCCGCCGCGTGGACTGTCGCTGAGCGCGAAACCTCCCCGCGCGCGACCGCGCGCTACCGCGACCCGCGCTACCGCTCCCCGCGCTGGCCGCGCGCCGCCAGCAGTGCCACCACGGCGACGACCGCGGCAGTGAGCATCACGATCGCGAGCGGCGCTGCCGTGCCCTCCCCGCCGATGCTCACGAGCGGCGACACGAGCGCCGCGAGCCCGAACTGCAGGGCACCCAGCACCGCCGACGCGCTCCCGGCGGCCTGCGGCACCGCCCCGAGTGCGAGGGCCGTCGCGTTGCCGAGCACGAGGCCGAGTGACCCCACGGCGGTGAACAGCGGAACGGCGAGCCAGAACACCGGCGCCGACGTGACGACGAGCAGCGCGAAGGTGACGGTCGAGGCCAGCACGAGGACGATCCCGAGCGCGAGCACCCCGGTGACCGAGCGGGTCGCGGTGAGCTTCGCCGAGAGGATGCTCACGCCCATCAGCGCGAGCGCGTTGCAGCCGAACGCGAGACCGTAGCCGACCGTGCCGAGCCCGAGCATGTCCTGGTACAGGAACGGTGAGGCCGAGATGTAGGCCATCATCACGGCGAACGCGAAGCCGAACACCGCGGTGTACCCGACGAACGTCCGGGAGCGGAGCGCCCGAAGCGGTGAGCCCGTCGTGCCTGTCGCCCGTCGTTCGGCCCGTAGGGCGTCGCGGCGCGACCGCAGGTGCGTCTCGCGGACCACGGCGAGCACCGCCACGAGCATGAGGACCGACAGCCCGAGCACGATCGTGAGGAGCCCGCGCCAGCCGATCGGCCCGGTGAGGAGGCCACCGAGCAGCGGCGCGACGACCGGGGCGACCCCGCCCACGATCATCATGAGCGAGAACGCCCGCGCCGCCGGCTTCCCCGTCGCGAGGTCGGAGATCACCGCGCGACCGATGACCATGCCGGCCGCACCGCCGAGGCCCTGCAACAGCCGCGCGACGACGAGCACGCCGACGTTCGGCGCGAGCACGGCAGCGGCGCTCGCGAGCACGCAGAGCGCCGCACCGGCGAGGAGCGGCGGGACCCGGCCGAACCGGTCGGACAGCGGCCCGAAGACGAGCTGTCCCGCGGTCACGCCGACGAGGAACGCGGTGAGGGTGAGCTGCACGGTCGTCGCGGACGCGTGCAGTTCGGTGGTCATCTGCGGGAAGGCCGGCAGGTAGAGGTCGGTCGCGAAGGGAGCGACGGCGCTCAGGAGGCCGAGCACGAGCAGCAGGGCGGTGGTGATGCCCTGCTGCCGGGTCGTGGGCGTCGCGGCGAGCGCGCGGGTGGAGCCGGTGTCCGTGGTCATGATTATGAAAGCATAACTCATGCTGGCCGTCGGTAGGGTGACGGCATGGGATCCGTGCCGTCCGACGTCCTCCTCGCCGAGCTCGCCGACGTCGTCCTCCGCATCTCGCGCGAGATCGACCCGCACGGCGCGAGGTCGCTCGACATCGTGCCGCTCACCGGCACCGAGGCCCTCGTGATGCGCTGGATCGACCGGAACCCCGGGTCGACGCCGAGTGCGGTGGCCGAGGCGACCGCGCTCAAGCGCAGCAACCTCAGCGTCGCGGTCGGCTCCCTCGTTGCGAAGGGGATGGTCGAGCGTCGGCCCGACCCGGACGACGCACGGACCGTGCGACTGCACGCGACCGAGCTCGCCGCGGGCAGCATCGCACGGTTGCACGAGCACTGGGCCGGCATGCTCCGGCAGGCGCTCGGGGGCGACGACGGGGGAGTGGCGACGACGTTGGCGACGCTCGCGCGCATCGACGACCGCCTGCGTGACGCGACGCGGTGACCGTGGCGTGACCGCCTGTCGGACGGGAGGCGCGGGTCGGGCCCGCGCCGTCCCTCCAGGCACGGCCGTCACCCCGCTGGCGCGGTGCGCCGGTACCGGCTGGTGGGGCCCACCTCCCGTCCCTCAGTCGGTTCGGTCCGGCACCTCGTCCGCGATCGGCAGCAACCGCCGGGCCCCGTGCCCCTCGGCACCGAGCTGATCACCCGGGTTCATCACGAGGCAGGCGTTCAACGACACGCAGCCGCAGCCGATGCACTGCGTCATCTCCTCCTGCAGGCGCTCGAGTTCGAGCTGCCGGGCGCGGAGTCGGGCGCGCCACCGCTCGTTCAGGCGGTTCCAGTCCCGGAGTGACGGCATCCGGTCGGACGGCAGGGTCTCGAACTGCTCCGCGACCTCGGCGAGTGGGATCCCGAGCCGCTTGGCGACCTGGATGATTGCGATGCGCCGCTCGACGTGTCGCGGGTAGAGCCGCGTGCCACCGGCGGTGCGCTCGGGGTGGATGAGGCCCTTGCGTTCGTAGAAGTGCAGGGCCGACGCGGCGACCCCGGTCCGGGCGACCACCTCGCCGATGGTGAGCAGGTCGGTCGGGCTCGGGCGCGGGATCTCCACCATGGTCGAGATCCTACGATCGAACCGATCGTCGGCAGTTGGAATAACAGTTGACATGCAAACTGATGTCCAATATGTTGTGTACCACATGCCGCAACGAGCGGCTCTCGACCCGGAGGTCCGACCATGACCACGATCCTGCAGCCCCGCACCGCCCGCACCACGACGACTCGTCCGGCCCGCCGGACCGTCTCCACCCGCCCGTCACTCGCCCTCGACGGCGTGCTCGGTCGGCTCGAGCGCACGGCCGCCCGGCTCCCGCACGCACTGGCGCTGCCGGTGATGGTCGCGCACGCGGCGCTCAGTGCGATCGCGTACCGCTGACACCCTCGTCGTGCCGACGTCCTCGGGTCAGTGCGTGAGGACGCGACCGCGCAGTCGCTCCCGGCTGAGCCCCGGCAGCGCCACTCCGGTGTCGCCCTCCAGCACGTGCGTCCCCGGCGGCACGAGGCGGTCGATGACGTCGAGCACCTCGTCGTCGAGCACCACCTCGGCCGCCTGCGCGTAGGCGTCGACGTGCGAGACCGTCCGCGGGCCGATCACCACGCTCGACACGTCCGGATGGGTCAGCGCGAAGCCCACCGCGAGCTCGAGCAGCGTCAGTCCCGACTCGTCCGCGAGGTGCCCCAGGCGGTCGGCGACGTCGAGCTTCCGGCGGTTCGCCGGGGCGCCGATGTCGTACGCGTGCGGCTGCTCCACCGCCCGCGGCGACCGGGGCTGCACGGTGCCGTTCCGGTACGCACCCGCGAGCCATCCACCCGCGAGGGGTGCGGCCGCGAGCACCCCGAGCCCGAACCGTCGGGCGACCGGGAAGGTCGTCCGCTCCGCCGTGCGGGTGAGGATCGAGTACGGCGCGTGCGTCGCGCTGGCACTCTTCCCGCCCGAGCGGAGCCACTGCGCCTCGACGAGCTCCTCGGCCGGGAAGCCCGGGATCCCGAAGGCGCGGATCTTGCCCTGCGTGACCAGGTCGGCGAGCGCGTCGAGGGTCTCGTCGAGCGAAGTGGCCGGGTCCGGGTGCGCCGGCTGGTAGAGGTCGATGACGTCGGTACCGAGCCGTTCGAGACTCCGTTCGACCGCGCGGAACATCCACCGTCGGCCGTTGCCGTGGTGTGACGGGTCCCGATCCACCGGATCCCCGAACCGCACCCCGAGGAACACGTCGTCGCGGCGGTCGCCGAGTGCGGCGCCGACGACGGTCTCGGCGAGCCCGGCCCCGTCCGCGTCGGACACGTCCACCGCGGTGATGCCGCGCCCGAGGGCCTCGTGGACGAGCCGGACGGCGTCGTCCACGTCCCGCTCGGCGATCGTCGACACGGCTCGGCTCCCCAGGGTCAGCGCGCTGACGGGAGCCCCCGTCCGCCCCATGCGTCGCTGTTCCATGGCGGCCACGATAGGAGGACGTCCACGCCCACGGGCCCGGGTGACGAACCGTTACCGCTGGTACCCTGGGGCCGCTCCACCAACACGCAGTGTGTATCTACCGGCCGTCGGCACCCCGACGGACAACGGCGGCACCCGATGGGTCCGCCCAGGAGATCCCCGGCCGGGCCGAGAAGGCACACCTCCATGCTCCACACCAGCTCCACAGCGCCCGCGCCCGCGACCACCGACGACCGCTCGCTCGTCGCCCACGCGGGGCGCTGGTACTTCCCCGTAGCGTTCGTCGCCCGGCTCCCCTTCGCGATGATGGTCGTCGGCGTGCTGACGCTCGTCGTCTCCGCCCGCGACTCCGTGGCGCTCGGCGGCGTCAACTCCGCGTCGGTCGGCATCGGCGCCGCGGTCTTCGGCCCACTGGTCGGTGCCGCCGCGGACCGGTTCGGCCAGCGGAACGTGCTCGTGCCCGTCGGCCTGGCGAACGCCGTGCTGCTCGGGGTCTTCCCGCTCGTGGTGGACGGCACCGCGCCGGACGTCGCCGTGCTCGCGCTCGCGTTCTGCATCGGGGCCTCGGCGCCGCAGGTCGCCCCGATGTCGCGGACCCGGCTCGTCGCGATCATCGGGCAGCGGGTGGCCCCCGCGCGTCGCGGCACGGTCCTCAGCGGCACGATGGCCTACGAGTCCGCGGCCGACGAGACCGTGTTCATCATCGGACCGTTCCTCGTGGGGATCCTCGCGAGCGCGATCGCGCCGTGGGTCGCCGTCGCCGGTGCCTCCGCACTCACCTTCGTCTTCGTCACGGCGTTCGCGCTGCACCCGACCGGCAAGCTCGTCGTCGGCCGTCACGAAGTGCTCGAGCAGGCTCCGGCCCGTCAGCTCCTGCGGCCGCGGCTCGTGGTGGTGGTCCTCGGCATCCTCGGCGTCGGTCTGTTCTTCGGCTCGACCCTCACCTCGCTGACCGCGTTCATGGAGACCCACGGCGAGCCCTCGCAGGCGGGACTGCTCTACGGCCTGATGGGGATCGGCTCCGCGGGGCTCGCCCTCGGGTCGGCAGCGTTCCCACGCTGGTTCGCCCTCGGGTGGCGGTGGCTCGTGTTCGGCGCCGTGCTGCTCGGCGGGGCGGTGTGGTTCTCGCAGGCCGGTTCGGTCGTCGCCGTGGGGGTCGTGCTCGCGGTGATGGGGATCGGGATCGGTCCGACCCTGGTCGCGCAGTACAGCCTCGGGTCGGAGCGCTCACCCGTCGGGCGCTCGGCGACGACCATGACGATCCTCGGTTCCGCGGTCATCGTCGGGCAGTCCGTCGCATCGGCGATCACGGGCGACGTCGCCCAGCAGCACGGGGTCGACGCCGCGATGCTGCTGCCGGCCGTGTCGGCGGCGGTCGTCGTCCTCGCGGCGGTGGCGAACCTCGTGCTGTCGCGTCGCGCACACGCGTGACCGGCTGACGGCCCGGAGGTGCGGTGTCGTCCGGGCGCGCAGTCACTCGGTGTCGTCGACCAGCAGGTCCTCGTGGCGGTAGTCGTCCGCCCGCAACCCCGCGCGGGCGATCATGTGCGTGGACACCGGCACGAGGAACAGCTGGAACACCATGATCGGCAGGACGAGCCACAGCGCCGTCCACGTCCACACGGCGACGACGATCGCGGCCAGGGCGAACGCCAACCCGAGCACCTGCGGCTTCGCCATCGCGTGCAGCCGGACGAGCGGATCGGGGAACCGCACGATCCCGACCCCGGCGCCGAGCGACAGCACCGCCCCGACGAGCAGCAGCCCGACGGCGATCCACGCGCGCACCCCGGCGCCGTCGATGAACCCCTGGATGATGTCGATCACTGGGGACGCTCCTGCTCGTCGGCGTGCTCGGGCGTGGTCACGGTCAGCCCCTCGTCGGACGGATCGGAGGACGGCGTGACCGCACGGGCCACCGCGATCGTGGCGAACACGCTCGTCGCCGCGATCACCACGAGGACCGGCACGGCGGTCAGGTCGCGCCGGACCACCATCGCGGCGCCGATCACCACGAGGGCGGTCGTCAGCACCATGTCCGAGCCGATCATCCGGTCGAGGATCGTCGGGCCGCGCACGATGCGGAGGACGGCGAGCACGAGGGTGGCCCCGAGCAGCGCGAGCACGAGGCCGATCGCGATCCCCATGACGACGACTGCGGCGCTCATCGCGTGACCTCCGGCAGGGGTTCGGACAGTTCGGAGAGGTCCTGCTTCGACCCGAGCGCCCGGATGACGAGCGTCTCGATGCCGAGGGCCTCACGGCGGGCCGACTCGACCTGCTCGACCCGCTCGGTGTCCAGGACGTGCAGGAGCAGCCGGCGGCGTCGCAGGTCGACGTCGGCGACGTACGACCCCGGCACGAGGGAGATCGCGAGCGTCGCCAGGGTGAACGTCATCTCGGACGTGGTGTGGAGCTGGACGAGCGTGATCGAACTCCGCCGGACCCCGCGTGGGCGGAGTGCGACCCACGCCACCCGGAACGAAGCGAGCACCACCAGCCCGGACCACACCAGCAGGAACCACGCGGCGTGCGGGATCGAGAACCGGGCGGAGAGCGGCACCGGCGGCAGCGGGAGCGCCTGCGTCACGAGCAGCGCGACGACGATGCCGCACAGCAGGGTCAGTGGCGTCCACGAGCCCCAGAGCAGCGCCCACAGCACGGTCAGCCCGGCGACGAGGGGCACGTCGTAGCGCCACGCGACGGCGATGCGCCGTGCGTTCGTGATGCGGCGGGTGTCGCTCACCGGTCACCTCCGAGCACGGCCTGCACGTAGCGGTCCGGCGACTCCAACGACTCGGCCGCGCGGGTGGCGTACCCGTACAGCGGTCCGGCGACGACGGTCAGGGCGACCGACCCGAGGACGGCCACGGTCGTCACGCCGACGAGCATGTGCGGCAGCCTGACGCGTGTGGGCGCCTCGCCGACCCCGGCCTGCGTGGCCGTCGGTGCGGTGGTCGGACGGGAGGCGCGACTCGCGTGGGGTGCGTCGGTGACCGTCACCGAGCCTCCCGGGTGGAACGCCTTGCCCGTCTCCTCGGACACCGTCAGCGGCGCCGGTTCCGGCGACCGCAGGTGGGCGTGCGGCTCCGCGGTGCTCGCATGCGGGGCCGCCGCCTCGGCCGCGGGCTTCGGCCGCCAGAAGGCGGCGTCCCAGACGCGCATGAGCGCGTACAGGGTCAGGAGGCTCGTCACGACCCCGGCGGCGATCGTCGCGTACGCGAGGGGCGAGCCGTCGACCGCCGCGGCGCGGAAGAGGCCGAGCTTGCCGATGAAGCCGGAGAACGGCGGGATGCCACCGAGGTTGAACGCCGGCACGAGGTAGAGCGCGGCGAGCAGCGGGGCGGCCTTGAGCAGCCCGCCGAGCGACCGGGTCGAGGTCGTCCCGCCGACGCGCTCCATCAGTCCGGAGACCAGGAAGAGCGTGGTCTGCACGACGATGTGGTGGACCGTGTAGAACACCGCCGCGGCCGTCCCGGCGACCGAACCGAGGCCGACGCCCATCACCATGAACCCGATGTGGCTGATGAGCGTGAAGGACAGGAGTCGTTTCACGTCGGTCTGGGACACCGCACCGAGCACGCCGACCACCATCGTCAGGATCGCCACGACGAGGAGCACGGTGTTGAGCTGTGGCCGGGGGAAGATGATCGTCTCGAGCCGGATGATCGCGTAGATGCCGACCTTCGTCAGCAGACCCGCGAACACCGCCGTGACCGGAGCCGGGGCGGTCGGGTAGGAGTCCGGGAGCCAGAACGCCAGCGGGAAGACGGCGGCCTTGATCCCGAACCCGATGAGCAGCATCGTGTGGAGCAGCAGCTGCACGTGCTCGGGGAGGTCGGCCATCCGCTCGCTGATCTGGGCGATGTTCACCGTGCCCGTGGCGCCGTAGACGAGCCCGATCGAAGCGAGGAAGATCGCCGACGCGATGAGGCTCGTCACGATGTAGGTCGTGCCCGCCCGGACGCGCTGCTCGCTGCCGCCGAGGGTGATGAGCACGTAGCTCGCCACCAGCAGCATCTCGAACGCCACGTAGAGGTTGAAGAGGTCGCCGGCGATGAAGGAGTCGAGGACGCCCGCCGCGAGCACGAGGTACGTCGGGTAGAAGATCGTGACGGGCGCCTCGCCGTCGTCGGCCGCCAGCCCCTGGCCGATCGAGAAGAGCAGGACGACGAGGAGCACGCTCGCGCTCACGGTGAGGAGCAGGGCGCTCAGCCGGTCGACCACGAGCGAGATGCCGTACGGCGCGTCCCACCCGCCGACCTGCACGACGATCGTGCCGTGCTGGTCGACCAGCACCATCAGGGTCGCGGCGACGGCCAGGGCGACGACGAGGACCACGACGGTGATCGCGCGCTGCAGCTTCTGGTGGTTGAGGAGTCCGAGCGCGACCGCGGCGCCGAGCAGCGGGACGAGGACGAGGAGCGGGACGAGCCAGGTCATCGGGTCGCCTCCTGTTCTGCGTCGGTGGTGGTCTCGGGGTCTTCGTCGGCGGGTTCGTCGCGTTCCCGGCCGATTGCCACGTCGGCTTCGTCGACCTCGACGTCGTCGGCACGGGACAGCTTCCAGGAGCGGTGGATGAGCGCCAGCAGGAACGCGCTCACCGCGAAGGTGATCACGATCGCGGTGAGGGCGAACGCCTGCGGGAGCGGGTCCGTGATGCCCTCGGAGCTCTTGCCGATCGGCGGCTTGCCGGCAGCGCCCGACATCACGAGCAGGAGCAGGTTGAGGGCGTTGCCGAGCAGGAGGAAGCCGAGCAGCATCCTGGTCAGGGAGCGTTCGAGGAGCAGGTAGACCCCGCAGGAGAACAGCACCGCCATCGCGATGACGAGCACGAGGGTGACGGTCACGTGGCGCTCCCTTCCGGGGTGGGGGCTTCGGTCATGTCCTGCACGGGGGTCGAGGCGTCCTCGAGGCGCTGCCGGTCGACCTCGGCGCCGAGGCTGCGGAGGACGTCGAGCACGAGGCCGACGACCACGAGGTACACGCCGATGTCGAAGAACGTGGCGGTGACGAACTCGACGTGGCCGAGCACCGGGACGGTGGCCTCGAAGAACTCGGAGTAGAGCGCTTCTCGTCCGAAGAACATCGGCACGAGGGCGGTGATCGCGGCCGTCGCGACGCCGAGGCCGAGCAGGCGTCCGGCTCGGACCGGGGCCGCCGCACCGAGCTCGGCCGGACCGCCCGCGAGGTACCGGGCCGCGAGGGCGATACCGGCGACGAGTCCGCCGGCGAACCCACCGCCCGCCGCGTTGTGCCCGGCGAAGAGCAGGTACACCGACAGGACGATCAAGCCGTGGAACAGCAGGCGGACGACGACGTCGAGCAGTGCCGAACGGCCCGTCGGGATCGCGGCGCTCGTCGGCAGCCAGGCGCGGGGTTCGCCGTCCGTGCGCTCGTCGGGATCGGCGGTCAGCCGGGCCGGCAGGTCGCGGAGGCGGGGGAGCGTGTCCTCGCGGGAGTGCACGAAGATCAGGCTCGCGACGCCCGTCGCGGCGGCGACGACCACGGTCAGCTCGCCGAGGGTGTCCCAGCCCCGGAGGTCGACGAGGGCGACGTTCACGACGTTCAACCCGTGCCCGAACGAGCTCGTCAACGCCGGCAGGTCCGGCCAGAGCGGCTCGGCGGTCCGGGCAGAGGCGGCGACGACGACCACGACGGCGAGGGTCAGGCCGGCGAGACCCGCGAAGAGCGCACGGACGACCCGGAAGCGGGACGGGTTGGCGGTGGCGATCCGCGGGGGGAGCCGCCGCAGCACGAGCACGAACGCGATGAGCGTCACCGTCTCGACGACGAGCTGGGTGAGGGCGAGGTCGACCGCGCCGTGCAGCACGAACAGCACGGACATGCCGTACCCGGTCACTCCGACCAGCACCGCCGCGGCGAACCGGGTCCTGGCGGTGAGGACGGCGATCGCCGCGATCGACATGACGAGGACGACGGGTATCTGGCCCCACGAGTCGGCGAACCGGACGTGGAACGCCCACGGTCCGCCGATGGCCAGGTTGACGAGCGCCCCGGCGACGAACACCGACAGGATGACGGTCAAGTAGTAGGGGAGCGAGCCACGCTGGACGCCGGCCGTGAGGCCCGTCGCCACCCGGTCGAGTCCGCGCATGAGGTGTCGGTAGGTGCTCGACGCGCTCGGGGTGCCCGCGAGGCGGTGCTGGAGCGCCTCGACCGGGCGACGCAGGGCGAACAGCGCGAGCCCGCCGAGGAGCGTCACCGCGGAGAGACCGAGCGCCGGCTCGAGACCGTGCCAGAGCGCGAGGTGCGGGACCTCGCCCGGGAGCGCGGCGGCGTGCGCGGCGGGCTCGATGCCGTGCGCCACGAGGGGCGTCGCGAGCCCGAGCGCGAGGCCCGTGAGCGCGAGGACGGACGGGACGACGCCGAGGCCGTGCAGCCCGTGCGGTTCGATGTCGGGCACGCCGGGCTTCCGGGCGAAGGCGCCCCACAGGAACCGCAGCGAGTACGCCACCGTGAGCACCGAGCCGATCGTCACGCCGATGAGCGCGAACCACGCCCACCCGGCGTCGGGTCCGTGCAGCGAGTCGACGAAGCCCGTGAGCACGGCCTCCTTCGCGACGAACCCGATCGTCGGCGGGATGCCCGCCATCGACAGCAGGGCGAGCACCGCGACGACGGTCAGCCAGGGCATCCGGCGTCCGAGGCCGCTCAGCTTGGCTAGGTCGCGGGTCCCCGTCACGTGGTCGATCGCGCCCACGACGAGGAACAGGGTCGACTTGAACGCCGCGTGCGCCACCAGCAGCGCCACCCCGCCGAGGGCGACCTCGGGCGCGCCCCACCCCGCCGCGAGCACGAGGAACCCGAGCTGGGCGACGGTGCCGTAGGCGAGCAGGAGCTTGATGTCGGTCTGTCGGAGCGCCCGGTAGCCCCCGATGAGCATGCCGAGCACCCCGAGGACGGTGATGGTCTCGCGCCACCCGCCGAGCAGCGCGAACGCGGGGGCGAGCCTGGCGACGAGGTAGATGCCGGCCTTGACCATCGCCGCAGCGTGCAGGTACGCACTGACCGGGGTCGGCGCGGCCATCGCCGCGGGGAGCCAGAAGTGGAACGGCACGATGGCGGACTTCGTCAGCGCGCCGAGCAGGACGAGCACGACGGACACCGAGACGACCGTGCCCGAGGGCGGGTCATCGACGATCCCGGAGAGCGACGTCGTGCCGGCGGTCACCGACAGCACGACCAGACCGGCGAGCATCGCCAGGCCACCGGCGGTGGTGACCACGAGGGCCTGCAAGGCCGCCGCGCGACTCGCACGCTTCACCGAGTCGTGCCCGATGAGCAGGTACGAGAAGACCGTCGTCGCTTCCCACAGCACGAACAGCACGATCACGTCGTCGGCGACCACGAGCCCGTACATCGAGCCGGCGAAGGCGGTGAGGACCCCGGCGAACCGTCCGAGACCGGGTTCGTCCCGAGCGAAGTACGAGGCGCAGTACACGAGCACGAGGGCACCGACGACGCTCACCACGAGGGCGAGGACCCACGACAGGGCGTCCATCCGCAGGGCGATCGCGAGGTCGAGCTGCGGCACCCACGTGAACCGCTCCGTGACCGCGCCGTGCAACGCCGGACCGGTCTGCGCGACGGTCAGGACCGCGGCTGCTGCCGGTGCGAGGGCCGCCACGTAGAACACGCGGCGGCCGAGGACGGGGGTCAGGGCGGGGACGATCAGGGCGACGATCGCGAACGCGACGAGGACGGTGACCATCGGGCACCTCCTCGGGGTCGGGCTGCAGTCCGGCTCACTGGGCCCTCACAGCCTACGGAGAAGGGGATGTGGAGTTCCTGAGTGGCCGGACAGGGAAGTCGATCGAGGATCAGGCTTCGAGCACCACTCTGCCCGTCGACCCACCGACCTGTCCGGCCCAGGCCGCCTCGACCTCCGCCATGCGCGCCGCCGTCGCGTCCACCCGGACCGTGCCGTCGGCGATCGCCCGCACGATCGCCGGGAGTTCCGCGACGAACGCGGCCCGACCGACCGAGCCCTGGCCGCTCCCGACGATGGTCAGGCCGGACGCACGGAGCGCTGCGGAGGGGATCCGCGCCTCCTGGCCGGCCGTCGAGCCGATTGCCACCCAGTCGAGTCGGCGTCCGCGGTCCTGCCGCGCCGTGACGAGCGCGCGCATGACGTCCGCGGCGGGCTGGCCCCACACGTAGTCGATCACCACGTCGACGTCCGCCGCCGCCGCACCGACCGCTTCGGTGTCGCCCAGCGGGACCACGAGGTCGGCTCCGAGTGCCGGCAGTTCTGACAGTCGTGTCGCATCGCGTCCGCTCGCGACCACGTGCTCGGCGCCGAGGTGTTTCGCGACCTGTACCGCGGCGGAGCCCGAGGCCCCGGTCGCACCGAGGACGAGGACGCGACTGCCCGGAGCGAAGTCGATCCTGCGGCGGAGCGCGACCCACGAGGACATCACGGGGTTCGCGCCGGCCGCCACCGCGACGGCGTCCGCACCCTCGGGCAGGACGACGCTGGCCCGCGGGTCCACGGCGACCCGCTCGGCCATCGTGCCGCGCGTGTCGCTCGCCACCGCGAAGTACCGGAGCGTCCCGTCCGGGAACCGTCCGACCGCGTCGACGCCCGGGATGAGGGGGAGTGCCCCCTCGCTCGTGTAGTGCGAGCCGTCGGCCTGTGACCGCACCCGAGGGTGGAGTCCGGCGGCGACCACGTCGACGACGACCTCGTCCGCCGTCGGCACGGGGTCGGGGAACTCCTGCCAGACCGGTGACCGGCCGAACTCGGTGACGACGGCTGCGTGCATGACTGCCTCCTGAAAGGTTCGTGTTACGAACAAGTTAGTTCGCAACACGAAGTGAGTCAAGTAGGCTCGGGGCATGCAGGAGATGACGGAGGACGAGCGGCTCGTCGACGCCCTCGGCGAGAGCGCGTTCCGGACGATGGGTGCCCTGACCGGCATCGCGGCGGACGCCGGGCTCTCGCTGACGCAGCTCCGGGTGCTCGCGATCCTGCGGGACCGGCGGATGCGGATCGGCGACCTCGCGCAGTACCTCGGCCTCGAGAAGTCGACGATGACCGGACTGGTGGCGCGCGCGTCGGCCAAGGGGCTGCTCGGACGGGTGCCGAACGCCGAGGACGCCCGTGCCGTGGACGTCGTCATCACCGATGCCGGGCTGGACGTCGCGCGATCGCTCGAGGCGGCGATCCGAGACGCGCTGCTCCCACTGACGACCAGGCTGCCGGTCGACGACCGCCGCGAGCTCCGGGTGCTGCTCGAGCGGATGCTGCGCTGACGGTGTGTCAGCGGCCGTGTGCCCGCGCCGGGATCTGGGTCGCCAACTTGCCGCCGGACACGTCCAGCAGCGTCCCCGTGACGTACCCGGCTGCATCGCTCGCCACGAACACGAGCAGGTCGGCCACGTCGTCGGCCGTCTCCCACCGACGGAGCGACAGGGTGTCGAGCAGGCGGTCCTGCGCTTCGGCGGGCATCGCGGCGAACCCGTTCATGGCTGTCGGCACCATCCCCGGTGCGTACGCGTTCACGGTGATGTCCCACGGGCCGAGCTCGGACGCGAGCACCCGGGTGAACGCCACCACTGCCGACTTCGACGCGGCGTAGGCAGCGCTCCCGACGCTCGGCACGATCGCCGCGAACGACGCCGCGTTGATGATCCGTCCGCGCCCGGCGGCCTGCATCACGGGTGCCACGGCCTGGCTCATCAGGAAGGTCCCTCCGAGGTTCACGTCCATGCAGCGGCGCCAGTCGTCCCACCGCAGGTCGGCGACGGCGCCCTCGACGTTGATGCCGGCGTTGTTCACGAGCACGTCGATCGTGCCGTGCCGGGCGACGACCTCGTCTACGGCGGCCCGGACGGAGTCGGGATCGGCGACGTTGCAGCGGACCCGGTCGAGTGGCAGTGCGCTGGGCTCGGCCGCGTCGAGTCCGTCGAACGCCAGGTCGAGCGCGACGACCCGGCACCCCTCCTGGTGGAACCGTGCGGCGATCGTGGCGCCGATGCCGCGTGCCGCTCCGGTCACGACGACCACGCGGTCGGTCAGGTCGAGGTGCATCGTCGCTCCCGTCGTCGGTGCGGCCGTGGTCCGGTCGCGCAGCAATAGGCATACTATTCCCCCATGAACGACGCACGCGTGCTCTGGGTCACCGGCGGCGGCAGCGGCATGGGAGCGGCCAGCGCCCGCGCGGCCGCCCGCGACGGCTGGACGGTGGTGCTCAGCGGCCGCCGGGCGGACCGTCTCGCCGCCGTCGCGACCGCGATCCGCGGCGACGGCGGCACGGCGGACGTGCTGCCCCTCGACGCGAACGACGCGGGGGCCGTCACGGTCGCCCGGGACACCGTGCTCGAACGGCACGGGCGGCTCGACGGATTGGTCCTCGCCGCCGGTCTCAACAGTCCCCAGCGCCGGTGGGACGACCAGTCGCTGTCGGACTTCCGCGCGATCGTCGACACCAACCTCACCGCCGTCGTCACGGTCGTCGACGCGGCACTGCCCGCGTTGCGCGAGTCCGGCGGGATCGTCGTCGTCGTGTCGTCGTACGCGGGCTGGTCCTTCCAGCCCGGCGCCGGGGTCGCCTACTCGGCGTCGAAGACCGCGCTCGGCTCCGTCGTCCGGACGCTCAACCAGCAGGAGGCAGGACACGGCGTCCGAGCGACCCACCTGTGCCCCGGCGACGTCGCCACGGACTTCCTCGACCAGCGTCCCTCGGTACCGGACGCGGCCGCCCGCGCGGTCATGCTGCAGCCGGAGGACATCGCCCGCACGGTCTCGTTCGTGCTCGAGGCCCCGACGTCCATGCGGGTCGACGAGCTCGTGGTCAGCCCGGTCTCCCAGCGGTGATCTTCGAGCGGGTGCTCGACGGGCTCGGTGGCGCGATCGTCGACGGAACCCTGCCGACCGGGCACCGCGACAGCATCGACGGGTTCGTCACCCGCACGGGGTCGAGCCGCAGCATCGTCCGCGAGGCCGTCCGCGTCCTCGTCGGCCTCGGTCTGCTCAGTGCCGGCCGTCGGGTCGGCCTCCGGGTCCGGCCGCCGTCGGAGTGGGACGTGCTCGACCCGCGCGTCGTCGGGTGGCGGCTCGCCGGTCCGGACCGCGGTGTCGTCCTCGGCGAACTGCGCGCGCTCCGGCGCGCCGTCGAGCCGGTGGCCGCTGCGGCAGCCGCCGGGCGTGCGTCCGACGCGTCGCACCGTGCAGACCTGGAGGCGCTGCTCGCCGCCGCCGACCGCCTCGCCGCCGCCACCGGTCGGGACGACGCTGCTCCGTTCCTCCAGGCGGACCGCGAAATACACCGGCTGGTACTCGAGCTGTCCGGGAACGCGATGTACGCACGGTTGCACCGCGTGGTCGCCCGGGCCCTCGACGACCGCGCCGGGATCCGGCCGGGCGTCCACGACGTCGGCCTGCACGTCCGACTCGCCCGCGCCGTGGCCAGCGGCGACGCCGACGGTGCCGCGAGGGCGATGACCGCGATCATCGACCGCACGGGCGAATAGGGTCGAGGTGTTCGAAGGAGAGCACATGTCGTTCACCGATCTCGTCCCCGACCCCGGCGCGCTCGAGCGCATCGCGACGGGCAGCACCTGGGCCGAGGGACCCTGCTGGATCCCCGCGAGCCGCACCCTGCGGTGGTCGGACATCCCCGGCGACCGCATCCTGCAGTGGCACGCCGACTCCGGTACGACGTCGGTCTACGCGGGCGGGGTCGAGTTCACGAACGGCCGCACCCTCGACCGCGACGGCAGTGTGGTGCAGTGCTCGCACGGGAACCGGCGGGTCGAGCGGGACCGCGACGGTGTGCTCACCCCGATCGTCGACGCGTGGAACGGCGTCCGGTTGAACTCACCGAACGACGTCGTCGTCGCGCGGGACGGCAGCGTGTGGTTCTCCGACCCGGCGTACGGCATCACCCAGCCGCGCGAGGGGCACCCCGGCGACCGGGAGTACGGCGACCACTGGGTGTTCCGGTGCGGACCGGACGGCGAGGATCTCCGGCCCGTCGCCACCGACCTCGACGAGCCGAACGGGTTGGCGTTCGACCCGTCCGAGCAGGTGCTCTACGTCGCGAGCTCCTCGGGCGACGAACCGGTCATCCGCGCGTACGACCGACGCGGCCCTCGGGGCGAGCTGCTCAAGAACGGTCGGGTGTTCGCGCGACTGGAGCCCGGCGAGGGGGCCCCGGACGGCATCCGCGTCGACGTGCACGGCAACGTCTGGTCCTCGTCGCACCGGGGTGTGGTCGTGTTCGACCCCGACGGTTCCCGGATCGGCGAGATCGCCGTCCCCGAGGTCACCGCGAACCTCTGCTTCGGCGGCGACGACGGGACGACGCTGTTCCTGGCCGCCACAACGTCCGTGTACCGCATCGAGACCACGACCCGGGACGCCGCAGCCCACTGACCCCGTTCCCCTTGCCCGGTACTGCAATGTAGAATATCATTGCAATCATCAGGTGAACGAGGGAGCGGGCATGTCCAAGCGTGTGGCGATCATCGGGACCCGCGGGTACCCGTCCTACTACGGCGGCTTCGAGACGGCGGTGCGCCACGTCGCTGCCCACCTCGCCGACGCCGGCTGGGACGTCACGGTCTACGGCCGCCCGGGGCAGGAGCGTGCGGACGATCCATCGCTCGACCACCGCGTGACGCGGCGGACCACCCGCGGCCTCGAGTCGCGATCGCTCTCGACGCTCTCGTACGGGCTGACCGCCGTCCTCGACACGATCCGGCGCCGGCCCGACGTCGCGCTCGTGATGAACTGCGCCAACGGTTACTGGCTCCCGCTCCTCAAGCTCGCCGGCATCCCGACCGTGGTCAACGTCGACGGGATCGAGTGGGAACGCGCGAAGTGGGGGCGGCTCGCCAAGGCGGTGTTCAAGACCGGCGCCCGGGCCACCGCACGCTTCGCCGACCGCCTCGTCTTCGACGCCGACGCCATCGGCGACCACTGGCGCCGCGAGTTCGACCGCTCCGGCGTGATGATCCCCTACGGCGGTACCGAGTCCGGTGCCCTCCCGCTGCACCCCGACGACGCGCACCTCGCCGGGCGCCCGTTCGCCCTGGTGGTCGCGCGGTTCGTGCCGGAGAACACGGTCGCCGAGTTCCTCGTCGCCGCGGAACGCATCGCCGAGCGCCACCCGGTCGTCATCGTGGGGTCGACGGGCTACGGTGGAGCACTCGACACCGCCGCGCAGGACCTCGCCGACCGGCACCCCGCCGTGACATGGCTCGGCCACGTGTCCGACGACGACCGGCTCTTCGCGCTGTGGCAGCAGGCCGGTGCGTACTTCCACGGCCACAGCGTCGGTGGGACCAACCCGGCCCTCGTCCAGGCGATGCACTGTGGCGCGCCGACCGTGGCCCGCGACAGCGTCTACAACCGCGAGGTCCTCGCCGGCACCGGCGTCCGGTTCGTCCAGCCCGACCCCGATGCGATCGCCGACGCGCTGCTCGACCTGCTCGACGACCCGGTGGAGCAGGAGCTGCTCCGCGGCAGTGTTCGCGACCGCGCGCGCTCGGCCTACACGTGGTCGGGCGTCTGCAGCGCCTACGAGCAGGTGCTGGCCGAGCACGCGGGCGTCGTGACCCCGCAGGCGGTGTCGGCATGAGCGCGCGGGTGGACAGCATGCGGATCGTCCCCGAGCTGCGCGCTGCACACATCGAGCGGCACCGACTCGGCACACCCGCCGAACTGCTCTACCTCGGCACGAACTACGACCTCGCCGGCACGGACCTCGCGCCGGGCATCGAGCGCGTGTCCGTGACCGGAGCGCTCCGCCGGTTCACGACCACGACGGCCACCACCCTCGAGGTCCCGGAACCACTCTGGATGCGGTTCTGGCCGAAGCACGCGCTGCTCGCGGCGGGGTTCCACGTCGCGGGACTGCTCCGGCGCCGGCCGCACCGGGTGGTCACGTACGCGATGGAGAACAACGACCTCCAGGCCCTCGTGGGCGGTCGTCGCCGGGTGCCGGGCGTGGTCGTGCTACTGGTGGCACTGCTCGTCGGCGCCGTCGCGCGGCTGACCATCGACCGCATCGCGTTCGCGAGCGACGCCGCACGCGCCACCTACGCGTCCCTGCCCCTCGTCGCGGCGATCGAGCAGTCGTCGACGCTCGAACTGCCCCGGCCGGACGAAGCGCCGGTCGACGCGACGCCGCTCACGTGCGTGTTCGTCGGGGTGATGGAGCGGCGGAAGGGCGTGCACGAGCTGATGGACGCGTGGCCCGCCGTCGAGCGGGCCGTCCCCGGCGCCAGGATCGTGCTGATCGGCCCCGGGCCCCTCGAACCGCTCGCAGCCGAGTGGGCCGCGTCGTCCCCGTCGACGCGGCGGGTGACCGGACGTCTCCCGCATGCCGCCGCCGGTGCGCTGCTCCGCTCGTCCGCCGTGCTCGTGGCTCCCTCGGTGGCCGACGGACGGTGGCGGGAACAGATCGGCCTGCCGATCAAGGAAGCCCTCGCCGCCGGACTGACGGTCGTGACCACCGACCAGACCGGGCTCGCGGGCTGGCTGCGGGACCACGGCCACGGCGTCGTGGAGCCGTCGGCCCCGGACCTCGACCGTCGCCTCGCGCGGGCGATCACCGACGCGCTGCAGGCCCCCCTGGACCGCGGCCAGGTGCGGGGTGCTCTCCCCGAGCGCGACGGCCGACTCGCCGCCGACGCCTGGCTGCACGGTCGGCAGACACGGCTCGTCGCCGACGTGCCCACCCGCCCGATCGGAGTCGCCTCGTGACGGCACCCGGCGTCATCGTCGTGAACACCCTCGGCGGTGCGCTGCACCACTACGCGCGCGGACTGGCCGCGACGCTCCGCGCCTCCGGAGCGAGGGTGTGGGTCACCCACATCGACGAGCCCAGTGTCGCGGGGCGCTCCGGGATCGACTGGGTGCGTCGGTACCTCCTCGCGCTGTGGGCCGCTCGACGAGCCGCCGGTCGTGGCGCGGCGCGGGTCATCGTCACGTGGCCGGTCCTCGGGCACCTGGATCGCGTCGTCCTGCGTGTCCTGCTCGGACAGCGGGTCGAAGCAGCCCTCGTCGTCCACGATCCCCATCCGCTGGTCCGTGCCCGTGGGTACGGCGTCGTCGCGCGCCGGATCGGTGCGCTCGCGAGGCACGTCCGCCTGATCGTGCACAGCGAGACCGCGGCGGCGGCGCTGCGTGAGGACTGCCCGGACGCCGTGCCCGAGCTGCTGCCCCACCCGGTCGTGCCGCGAGCGGCCACCGTGGCGGCACCCACGTCGGACGACCGCCCGGTGGTACGCGTGCTCGGGCAGTTCAAGCCCGACCGCGACCTCGACCTGCTCACCGGGATCGGGCGTGCGATCGGCCGCTCGCACCGGCTCGAGATCATCGGCCGGCGCTGGCCCGAGGTCGACGGGTGGTCCGTCACCGACGCCTTCGTCGACGAGGACCAGCTCGACGCACTCCTGGTCACGGCGGACGCCGTCGTCGTGCCGTACAAGCGGTTCTTCCAGTCCGGCATCGCGATCCGCGCGCTCGAACTCGGGACCCCGGCCGTCGGTCCCGCCGGTTCGAGCATCGCTGACCTCTACCCGGACGACCGCTGGCTCGGCGACGGCTCCGTGTCGTCCTGGTGCGACGCGATCGCGTCGGCATCCACCGCCGAGCGCGACGAGACGCGTGCCCTGGCATCGCGGGCCGACCGGGTCTGTCGTGCGGCCTGGGCGGAGTGGCTGGCGCGCTGACCCCGACACGCGGCCGCTGCCGTATCCTGACTCGGCCATGCAGTGCGACTACTTCGACCGCGGGGTGTGCCGCTCGTGCACGCTCATGGGGCAGCCGTACGCCGAGCAGGTCCTCGACAAGGAACTCCGCACGCGCGAACTCCTGCACGACGCAGTCGAGGCCGCCGGGGGCCCGGGCTCGGTCGAGTGGCTGCCGGCGATCACCAGCCCCGAGTCCGCCTACCGCAACAAGGCGAAGATGGTGGTCGGCGGGACCGTCCAGCGGCCGACGGTCGGCATCCTCGACCACCGGCAGCGCGGGGTGGACCTGCGGCACTGCGGCATCTGCACACCCGGGATCCAGCGCGCCCTCCCGGTCCTCGCCGGGTTCATCGCGGACGCGGGGCTCATCCCGTACGACGTCGCGGCCCGGCGGGGGGAGCTGAAGTTCGTGCTCGTGACGGAGTCGCCCGACGGTGAACTCATGGTGCGGTTCGTCCTCCGTTCCGAGGGCCAGCTGCCGCGGCTCCGGCAGCACTTCGACGCGCTCCGTCGAGCGTTGCCGAACGCGGTCGTCGTCACCGCGAACCTGCTCCCCGAGCACAAGGCCGTCACCGAGGGGGACCGGGAGATCGTCCTCACCGAGCAGGAGACGCTCCCGATGCGGCTCGGCGACGTCACGATGCACCTCCGCCCGCAGAGCTTCTTCCAGACGAACACGCACGTGGCGACCGAGCTGTACGCCCAGGCGTCGGCGTGGATCGACGAGGTGGCACCCGCCTCGATGTGGGACCTGTATTGCGGTGTGGGTGGCTTCGCGCTGCACGCCGCCCGCCCTGGTCGCGCGGTGACGGGCATCGAGACCAGTCGTGAGGCCGTGCGGTCCGCGGGGCAGTCGGCGCGCGAAGCCGGTCTCGAGGGCGTCCGTTTCGCCGCCGACGACGCGACCGAGCACGCGCTCCGGGCCCGGCCCGGAACCGTCCCCGAGCTCGTCGTCGTCAACCCGCCGCGGCGCGGGATCGGCGAGACGCTGTCGACCTGGCTCGAGGAGTCCGACGTCCGGCACGTCGTCTACTCGAGCTGCAACCCGGTGACCCTGGCGAAGGACCTCGCGCGGATGCCGTCGCTGCGCCTGCGGCGCGCGCGGGTGCTCGACATGTTCCCGCAGACCGGCCACCTGGAAGCGGTGACGCTGCTGTCCCGAGGGTGACCCGCCGACGGCCAGGAGGCGCGGGTCGGCGCCGCCACGTGCCTCCAGGCCGTCATTGCCAGGGAATTGCCAAGGTGCCGTACCCGGGTACAGCGCGATCACGATGTGCGCGGCGATCGCGCCGTACAGGAATCGGCCCGGGGGACGTAGCACCTACGGGTAGAACCGTTTGTCTCGGTTTGATAACGGTCAAGAGTCTCCTATGGTGGCCGACCGAGGCGCCACCGGCACGAGACCACTGCCCCCGGCGGCGCACCCCACGACACGACCGCGATCGGTCGGGACGGGCAGTGGCGATCGGCTCTCGATCCGTGGTCCCGGTGGAGCATCAACCATGAAGAAGCTTTCTCGTACCCGCACCATCGTCGGCGGCCTCGCCTTCGCAGGCATCGCCGCGACGGGTGTCGGCCTCGCGGCGGCGCCCGCGAACGCAGCCTCCGGTTCGACCTGGGACGCCCTCGCGCAGTGTGAGTCCGGCGGCAACTGGGCGATCAACACCGGCAACGGCTACTACGGTGGCCTCCAGTTCAACCTCGGCACGTGGCAGGCGAACGGCGGCACGGGCAACCCGGCCTCCGCGAGCCGCGCGACCCAGATCGCCGTCGCCGAGCGCGTCCTCGCCTCGCAGGGCTGGGGCGCATGGCCCGCCTGCTCCGCCCAGCTCGGGCTGAGCGGCACGGCCGGCGCAGCTCCGCAGGCCGCCGCTCCGGCTCCCGCCGCCCCGACCCAGCAGGCTGCCCCGCAGCAGCAGGCGCCGGTGCAGCAAGCTGCACCGCAGCAGACCGCGCCGTCGACCGAGGCCCCCGCGGCGAAGGCGGCTCCGGCTGCTCCGAGCAAGCCCGCGGCCGTCAAGACGAGCGGCAAGACCTACACGGTCGTGTCGGGCGAGACGCTCGACAGCATCGCGACGAAGCTGCGGATCGACGGCGGCTGGAACAAGCTCTGGGCAGCGAACACGTCGACCATCGACGACGCGAACCTGATCTACGCCGGCCAGGAGCTCCAGCTTCCCGCCTGATCGTTCCTCCGATCGACAGGACGCCCGGTGACCGTGTGGTCACCGGGCGTCCTGCTGTGTCCGGCTACTGGGGGTTGTCGGCCAGCCACCGGGTCATGTCGTTCGAGCGGAGCGCCTGCGAGAGCGACCGTACGGCGATGGAGTTCACCGCGACGTAGGACTGCCCGTCCGCCGAGGTCCCGCCGCCCGCCGTCGGCATCGTGAAGGTCCGCAGGTCCGACGGGCGGAGGTCGCGCAACGACCAGCCGAGGTCGACCATCGTCCGAGCGGTCAGGCCGGCGTCCACCGACAGGTACTCGCTCGTCGCCCGGACGAAGTCCTGCACGCGCCCGGGGTCGGTGAGCGTCTCACGCGAGACGAGTCCGTCGACGATGCCGCGCATGAACGCCTGCTGGTTCCGCACGCGGGTGTGGTCGGCGTCGGCGAAGGCGTACCGCTCGCGGACGAACGCGAGGGCCGCGTCGCCGTCGAGCTCGTTCGCTCCGGCGGTGAACTCGTGTCCGCGCGCGGAGAAGGCCGTCCGCGACTGCACCGTCACGCCGCCGAGCGCGTCCGTCATGCCCGCGAAGCCGGCGAAGTCGATCTCGGCGACGTGGTCGATGCGGACGTCGAGCAGCCGTTCGACCGTCTGTACCGTCAGCGGGACCCCGCCCCACGAGTACGCCGCGTTGATCTTCGCGGTGCCGTGGCCTGGGACCTCGACCCACGAGTCACGCATGATCGACATGAGGTACACGGCGCGCTTGTCGGCCGGGACGTGCGCGAGCATCAGGGTGTCCGAGCGGCCACCGGCAGCCCGGTCGCCGTCGGGATCGGCGTTCTGGCGGGAGTCCGACCCGATGAGCAGGATGTTCTGCGCTCCTGCGGTCGGAGCCGGGCGCGCGCCGGTCGGGAAGGGGTCGGCGATGACGTCGGCGTCGTAGCTGCGGAGGAGTCCGGCGATGAAGATGCCGGCGACGACGGCGAGGACCGTGGCGACGGCGACGAGTGTGCCCGCGGTGCCGAGGAGAGCCACGAGGAACGGGCGCTTCCGGCGGCGCTGGCGGCGCTTCCGGCCGCTCCTGCCCCGGCCGGACCGGCCCCGACCCGACCGGCTGCGGCCCGAGCTGCGGCTGCGGACACGGTCGCTGAACCCGCGCTGCGGTGCTCGAGTCACGGTGCCCGTCTCCGTGCCCGTGTCGTCGTCGGCGATCGCTGCTGCTGCCGCCGCCGCTGCCGCCTCGGCTGCTTCGGCGGCTCGACGGGCTGCTCGGCGCTCGGACATCGGGTCTCCTGCGGGTCGGGTCGGCCGTGCTACCGACTCCGCGAGTCTACCGTATGTGGTATATCAACCGCTAGGTGTTCGATTCGGGCGGTGCTTCTCGAGCAGCGCGGTCAGGGCGTCCCGCAGCACGGGGTCGTCCGGCAGCAGGTCGCGCTCGATGTGCCGGGCGGTCTCCCATGCCTCGCGCCCGGACTCCGTCACGGTGACGACCCGACGGCGTCGATCGTCGGGGTGCGGCGAGCGCTCGACCAGGCCGTCGCGCTCCATGCGCTCGAGGGTGCGGGACATGGTCTGCGGCTGCACGCGTGCCGTGCGCGCGAGGGTGTCCGCGCCGGTCGGGCCGGTCCGCACGAGGATGTCGATCGCGATGAGCGCGGCATGCGGCAGGCCGATCGCACGCAGTCGCTCGTCCCAGTCCCGTTCGATCGCCCGGGCCGCGGCGGAGAGGAGGCGCCCCAGTGGCCATACGTCGGGGGCGTCGTCCATGGTCTGAGTCTACGGATCACAGTTCTCCGCATGCTCTAGTAATCAGCATGCTGACTATTGGAGTACGCTCACCGACGTGCCTCGCTTCCTCCGCATCGTCCTCCCCGCGCTCGTCATCGTGGCGTGGCTCGCCATCGCCTCCGTCGGCGGTCCCTTCTTCGGCAAGATCTCCGAGGTCTCCACGAACGACCAGACGTCGTTCCTGCCTGCTTCGGCGGACGCCACCAAGGTGCAGGAACGCGCCTCGGAGTTCCGGAAGGCGTCCGGAGCCCCGGCGATCGTCGTGCTCGAGCGTGACGGCGGCCTGACGGCTGCGGACCAGCGCGCCGCGTCCTCCCTGGCCGCGCGGCTCGGGGACCGCGAGGACGTGCAGGGAGTCAGCCCGGTGATCCCGAGCGAGGACGGGGATGCCGTCGAGATCGTCGCCACGCTGACCCAGAGCGCCGACACGGGTGACGCCGTCGAGGCCGTGCGCGCCGACGTCGAGGACGCCCTGCCGTCCGGGGTGCAGGCCTACGTCACGGGTCCGGCGGGCTTCACCGCCGACCTGACCGAGGCCTTCGCGGGCATCGACGGTCTGCTGCTCGGGGTGGCGCTCGCGGCGGTCTTCGTGATCCTCATCATCGTGTACCGGTCACCGCTCCTGCCGATCCTCGTGCTCGGCACCGCGACCTTCGCCCTTTGCGCGTCCATCCTCGTCGTCTGGTGGCTCGCAAAGGCCGACATCGTGACGGTCAACGGCCAGGTGCAGGGGATCCTCTCCATCCTCGTCATCGGCGCCGCGACCGACTACGCACTCCTCTACACCGCACGCTTCCGCGAGGCGCTACGCGACCACCGCACCGGGTGGGACGCGACGAGGGCAGCCCTGCGAGGGAGCCTCGAGCCGATCCTCGCCTCGGGCGGCACGGTCATCGTCGGTGTGCTGTGCCTGCTGCTCTCGGACCTCAACTCGAACAAGGCCCTCGGACCGGTCGCGGCCATCGGCATCGCGTTCAGCCTCCTCGCCGCGCTCACCCTGCTGCCCGCGCTCCTGCTCGCGTTCCGGCGTGCGGCGTTCTGGCCGCTCCGTCCGCAGTACGGCAGCGGACACCCCGTCCTCACCGGACCGGAGGCCCGCGGAATCTGGGCACGCGTGGGTCGACTCGTGGCGCGTCGGTCCCGGGTGGTCTGGATCGTGTGCACCGTCGGGCTCCTCGCGATGGGCACCGGACTCGTCGGCCTCGAGGCGGACGGGGTCCCGCAGAGCGACCTGGTGATCGGGAGCTCCCAGGCCCGCGACGGTCAGGAGGTGCTCGCGGAGCACTTCCCGGGCGGATCGGGGAGCCCCGCGCAGGTCATCGGCGCCGCGTCGAAGACCGACGAGCTGGCGAGCGCGATCACCGGGGTGGACGGCGTGGACAGCGTCGTGGCGGCCGCGAAGGACTCGCCCTCCGGCACCGTCCCGGTGACGACGAGCGGCAGCGCGGGCGGTGCCTCGGGCGCGACGCCCACCGTGTCCCGCGGGGACGTCCTGCTCGAGGCCACCCTGTCCGACCCGGCCGACTCCGACGCGGCCGAGCAGACCGTGCGTGCCCTCCGCACGGCGGTCGAGCGGGTCGACCCCGGCGCGATCGTCGGAGGGGTCACAGCGACCGCCGTCGACACGAACGACACCGGCATCCGGGACCGCACCCTCATCATCCCCGTGGTGCTCGCCGTCATCCTGCTCATCCTGATGCTGCTGCTCCGGAGCATCGTGGCGCCGCTCGTGCTGATCGGCAGCGTGATCGTGTCCTTCGCCGCGGCGCTCGGTGTCGGCGCCCTCGTCTTCGACCACGTGTTCCACTTCCCCGGTGCTGACCCGAGCGTCCCGCTGTACTCGTTCGTGTTCCTCGTGGCGCTCGGCGTCGACTACAACATCTTCCTCATGACACGGGTCCGCGAGGAGGCCCTGGCGCACGGTCCCCGCGAAGGCGTCCTCCGCGGACTCGGTGTCACCGGCGGGGTGATCACCTCGGCTGGGATCGTCCTCGCGGCGACGTTCGCGGCGCTCGGCGTGATCCCGATCCTGTTCCTCGTGCAGATCGCGTTCGTGGTCGCGTTCGGCGTGCTCCTCGACACGATCGTCGTCCGCTCGCTGCTCGTCCCCGCTCTGGCGTACGACCTCGGACGCCGAGCCTGGTGGCCGTCGCGCCTGTCGCGTCCGGCCCATCACATGTGACACGCTGGACGCATGCCAGTTCCTTCGACGCAGCCCACCGCCGAGCGGAAGCTCCTCCGCGACACCGTGCAGGACAAGATCCGGGACGCGATCATGGACGGCACCCTGGAGCCGGGCGAGCGGCTCAACGACGACGACCTCATCGCCTGGCTCGGCGTCTCCCGCACCCCCATCCGCGAGGCCCTCGCCGAACTCGCCCGCGCCGGACTCATCGAGATGGCCCCGAACCGGTACACCCGCGTCGCCGCCCCGACCAAGGACGAGCTCCTCGACGCGTACCAGACCCTCGGCGTGATCTACGGCGGTGTCGTTCGGCTGGCGGTGCCCCGCCTGACCGAGGCGCAGCGGAAGCGGGTCGTGAAGATGCTCGACGACGTGATCGCACGGACCGGATCGGGCAAGCAGGACGAGGTCGCGCGCGAGGGGGCGAGTATCTACGCGACGTGGGTCGACGCCTGCGGCAACCCGTCACTCGAGCAGCTCTGCCGGTCGACCACGGACGGCCTCGCCTTCAAGCTGCGGGTACCGGAACTCGCCGAGTTGATCCCGGCCGACGTCGTCCTGCCCGAGCTCGAGAAGCTCAAGGCCGCTGTCGTCGCGAAGGACCCGATCGCCGCCGAGCTCGCGATGGAAGCGATCCACCTGCTGCCGTCGCGCGCCTGACGCGACGAGCACGGCAGGCGCGACCGCCTGGCGGCCAGGAGACGCGGGTCGGTCCCGCACCGTCCCTCCCGTCCGTCCGGGCGTCCGTCAGTGCGCGACCGCGCTGATCATGCCCAGGCCGACGCTGATGCGGTCGGCCACCTCGATGAGGTCCTCGGCGAGGGACGCGGTGTCCCGGTCCCGCAGCTGCGTCACCCGCCCGGAGATCGACAGCGCCGCCACGATCCGGCCCGACGCGTTCCGGATCGGCGCCGCGATGCAGAAGCGTCCGAGGGCGACCTCTTGGTTCTCGACGCACCAGCCGCGTTTCGCCGACGCATCGAGGTCCGCCGTGAGCGCGTCGTGCGACGTGATCGTGTGGTCGGTGTAGCGGGCGAGGTCGAGGCCGAGCAGCGCCTCCCGCTCGGCCTGTGACAGGTCGAGCATGAGCGCCTTGCCGAGCGCCGAGGCGTGCAGCGGCTGCCGCATGCCGATCATCGTGTGCGACTTGGGGGCGAGCGATCCCTCGAAGTGGCAGAGGTAGATGCAGGCCGCGTCGTCCTGCACGCCGACGTTGGCGGTGAGCCCGATCCGGTGCGCGAGCTCCTGCGCAGCGGCCCGGCTCTCTCGGTGGACGGGGTTGTGGTTGAGTCCCTGGCTGGCGAGCTCGAGGACGGCCCGTCCGACGGAGTACCCCTGCGACTCGGGGTCGCGGTGCACGTACTCGAGCGACTCGAGCGTGGCGAGCAGTCGCCCCGTCGTCGACGTCCCGAGGTCGATCGCCCGCGCGATGTCGGAGGCACGCATCGGCCCGTCGGCGGCACCGAGCGCGCCGAGGACCGCCGCGGCGCGCTCGATGCTCTGGTTCGGAGGGGTGGTGGCCATCCGCCCATTCTGTCCCGTGGAGTCGATCAGGACACCGTGACACCGCTGACGAACTGGTTCGTCCGCACCTGGGCCGCGGTGAGGGCCGCGCCGCCGAGCACGACGTCCTCGAAGGCCACGTCCGACACCCCGTGCGTCGCGTCCCACCCGGACAGTGTCACGCGGTCGGCCGTGACGTCGGTGAAGTCGCGGATCGTGATGCCCGTGATCCGGCCCCGCTCGTCGCGGTAGCCGGTGTCGTTCGAGTACGGCCCCTTGAGCACCTGCAGCACGATGGCCTGCCCGCCGACCGGCTGGGACTCCACATAGAAGCCGTCGACGGTGACGTCCGAGACCGTCGCCCAGTCCTGGACGTCGAACTTCAGCGCGACCTCCTTCGCCCGGAGCACGTACGACTGCGTGATGGAGACGTCGGTGAAGACCTCGGTCTCCATGGACGAGCCGAACCGGACGGGGTTCCCGCCGGTGACGTTCCAGAACGTGGTGTCGGTCGCGTGCAACCCGCGGGTCTCGGGTTCGCCGTTCGTCGCGGCGTCGAGGGCGTGCCAGCCGAAGCCGTCGTCGCCGCTCATCACGAAGTTGTGCTCGACGGTCATGTCCTGCACGCCGTCGGTGTCGATGCCGTCGTTGTTGATGAGCGTGCCCATCAGGTTCAGCCAGGACACGTGGATGCCCGAGGACCGGATGTACAGCGTCTGCCACCACTGGGCGTTGCGGACGCCGATGCCGGACACCGTGATGTCCGAGCTGTCGTGGAAGCGGATGGCCATCGTCTTGTCGGTCCGTGACGTGTCCGAGCCGGCGTCGAGGATCCCACGCCCGAGCACGTGCACCCCGGTCACCCCGTCCCCGTCGATGCGACCGTGCACGAGGGCGCCCGGCGCGAGGTAGACCGTCTGGCCCGACTCCGGACGGATCACGCCGGCGTCGTGCTCGCCGGGGCCGAAGTACAGCACGTCTGGGTCCGAGGCAGACGGCACCGCGGTCTCCGACGGTGTGACGAAGAGGAACAAGGCGCGGACACCCGGCGTCTCGATGACGAGCGGGTGCGCGTCGCGGATCGTGAAGGTCACGGTGTCACCGGCTCGGGTCGTGGCGATCCGGAGCGTCCGGGGCGTGACGACCGGGGTGGCCGACGCGGCGAGACCGGGCATCGTGACGCTGATCGTCGCGGTGCCCGTCCCCTTGGCGAACATCGCGACGTCGTGCGAGGTGCCGCTCACGGATTCGGCCTTGACCGGCACCGCGGTGCCGTTGACCGACACGGTGTGCGCGGTGGCGGTCGGCGACGTCGGGTTCCCCGGGTTCGCCCGGATGCTCGCGGTGCCGGCAGCGACCGCGGTGCCCGTCGCGAGGGCCGGCGGGCCGGCGACCCCGATGGTGGTGAGCGACAGCGCGACAGCCGTCGCGATGGTCAGTGTTCGCAGGCGCATTGCGATCTCCCTTGATCGTGGTGGTGCTGCAGGTGGTGCGGGTGGGTCAGTAGACCTTCACGGCGCTCGCCGACGTGAAGGGCGCACCGTTCGTCGCGGTGACGACGATGCGCAGCGAGGCGGTCCGCGTCGCTGGGACGTCGTGCACGCGGTGCCGGTGACGGTTGTCCGTGACGCTCGCGAGTTCCTGCCAGGATCCGTCGACGCACGCCTCGATCCGGTAGTCGCGGGCGAGCGTCGGGACCGCCTCCCACGGCGTGCGGTGGTGGTGCAGGTTGATGAGGTCGGCGTCGACGTCGTCGTTCCAGACGATGCGGACCTGACGGAGGTCGACGGGCTCCGTCCAGTCGAGGGTGAGGGTCGCCGCGCCGTCGCCCGGTTCCGACGACCACAGGTGCGGGCCGCCGAAGGGGCGCTGGTAGCCGTCGGTGATCCGGGAGGCGCGCCACGCGTCCGACGCGTCGGCTGCGGTGAACGCGAAGGAGCGTCCACGTAGTGCCCGCGCCTCCCAGTCGGTGACCGGCTGGTCGGCCTCCTCGGGGATGTGGTCGTCGAACCGGTCGTCGTCGGCGGTGCGGGCGCGGAGCGCGAGGACGCCGTACGGGTGCCCGTCGGTGAGGACCAGGCGGACGCCCGGGGACCGGCGCACGACCAGCACGGCGTTGCACGGCTCGTCCGGCCGGAACACGAGGTCGACGACCGCCTCGCCCACGCCGGCGGGGACGCTCGCGGTGTGCGTCGACACCCGGTCGATCGGGGCGTAGTTCTGTGGCTTGCCGGTCGTCCAGAGCTCGATCGTGACGTCGGTGTCGTGGTCGGCGACGGTCCGGAGGGCGACGGAGCCCAGCGCCGGGTCCACCGGCACGACGAGCGCCGCGTCGCGGTCGAGCGCGAAGGTGTCCTCGGTCGCCCACGGGGTGGTGTCGAGTCGGACCAGCTCGCTGCTCGCGCTGATCCGGGCGCGCTGAGCGAGGTCCGCCCCATCGTGCGCGCGGACGCCGATGAGTGGTGCGTCCTCGCGGAGGAGCGTCTGCTGCAGCATCGCGACGTGGTCGGTGCCGAGCTCACGTGGCGTGACCCCGTGCCGGGCGGCGAGGTGCGCGGCGGTCCCGGCCGCCTGGCCCTGCGCGGCGCAGGTGGCCATCACGCGGGTCGAACCGAACGCGACGTGGGACGCGGAGATGTTCCGGCCGGCGAAGAGCAGGTTCGCGACGTCCGCCGAGTAGAGGGAGCGGAAGGGGATGTCGTACGTGCCGTCCGTGTACCGCTGCTGTGCGCCGGCGGTCTCGGCGTAGACGCCCTCGACCGGGTGCAGGTCGATCGACCAGCCGCCGAACGCGACCGTGTCCGGGAAGGTCCGCTGTGACAGGAGGTCCTGCTGGGTGAGGGTGTGGTCGCCCACGAACCGGCGGTACTCCCGCTTGCCCGGGATCGCGCCGACCCAGTCGAGCGTGAGGGAGTCGGCGTCGAACGCTCCGGAGTTCTTGATGTGGTCCCAGATGCCGTAGACGACGCCCCAGAGCTCGTCGCGGATGCGTTCGTTCTCCGTGACGGTGTCGAGCTCGCCGCCCCACTCGATCCACCAGTAGTTGCAGCCGTTGTCGCCCGTCTTGATCGCCCGGTTCGCCAGGATCGGCGTCGTGCTGAGGTCCTTCGCGATCGACGGCGGCACGAACTTCTCGGGGCGGCCGGTGTCGTGCGTGGAGAAGAAGATCGAGCTGCCGAGCAGTTCGTCGTCCGGCTGCTCGGGCGCCCACTCCTCGCCGTGTTCGTCGCGTCCCTCGCGCCCGATCCGGTACGAGGCCCCGGCGAGGGCACCGACGAGCCCGTCCCCCGTGCAGTCGAGGAACACCGGGGCGGTGAACGTCGTCTCGATCTCGGAGCCCATCGTCCAGCCGGTGACGGACGCGATCCGCGGTGCTCCGGTCCCGTCGTCCGTCGTCGTCACCGTCCGCACGTCGGTGTTGAGGTGCAGGTGGACGTTGGGTTCGGCACGCACGAGGTCGAGCACGACCTGGTCCCAGTAGATCGCGTTGCCCTGCGGGTTCCGGTACTGGTTCTCGAGGAACAGCTCGCCCATGATCCCGGTCTCGCGGGCGAAGCGCTGCGTGCCGTGGGCGGTTGCGCCGACGACCCAGACGCGGATCTCGCTCGAGGAGTTGCCACCGAGGACCGGTCGGTTGGTGACGAGGGCGACGGTGGAGCCGAGGCGGGCGGCGGCGACGGCGGCGCTCACACCGGCGAGGCCACCTCCGACGACCACGACGTCGTGGTGCTGTTCACGGGACTGCATGACGGTGACGGTATCACTTTGTGGTAATCTATTCCCACTGTGTGGCAAAGTCTGCCCGGTAAGTGCTATCGTCAACCAACTCTCGACAACGAAGTGTGAGGTCTCCCCATGAGCGACGGAACCCAGACGCGCACGAGCGCCGACGCCGCCGACACCCCTGTCCCGGACGTGTTCGGCGACGACGCCCGCCGCAGGAGCATGCGGAAGGTCATCGTGGCCGCCGGCGTCGGCCACTTCGTGGAGTGGTTCGACTTCGGCCTCTACGGCACCCTGGCAACGGTCATCTCGCTGTACTTCTTCAAGCAGGGGGACCCGCAGGTCGCGCTCCTCTCGGCCTTCGCCGTGTTCGGCGCCGGGTTCGTGATGCGCCCGCTCGGCGGCCTCTTCTGGGGATCGCTCGGCGACCGCGTGGGCCGGAAGACGACCCTCGCGACGGTCATCCTCATCACGAGCGGCGCGACCGCGGTGATGGGCATCCTGCCGACGTACCAGAGCGTCGGGCTGCTGGCGCCGATCCTCCTCGTGGTGGTGCGGCTCGTGCAGGGGTTCGCCGCCGGTGGTGAGGGCGCGGGGGCGACCACGCTCCTCGCCGAGTCCGCGCCGTCGAACCGGCGCGGCTTCGTCACGAGCTTCATCGACGTCTTCGGCTTCGCTGCGTTCATCGTGGGTGGCGGCCTGGTCTTCCTGTTCACGGCGATCGCGGGCGACGGCGCCCTCGAGTCGTGGGGGTGGCGGGTGCTGTTCCTCATCGCGCTTCCCCTCGGCCTCGTCGGGCTCTACCTCCGCTCCAAGCTCGAGGACACCCCGGAGTTCCGTGCGCTCAAGGCGAAGGGCGACCTCGCGAAGAACCCGCTCCGGCGATCGCTCCGCACCGGGTGGAAGGCGCTGCTGTTCTGCGTCGGGTTCGTCGTCCTCAAGGCCGTCGGGCACTGGATCTTGCAGACCTTCATGCCGTCCTACCTGCAGGCCGACCTCGGCTACTCGCCGCTCGTCTCGTACGGCGTGGTCGTCATCGGGTTCATCGTGATCGCCGCACTCGTGCCGTTCTTCGGGCTGCTGTCGGACAAGATCGGTCGGAAGCCCGTCATGCTCGCCGGAAGCGGCGGGTTCCTCGTGCTCACCTACCCGACGCTCATGCTCATGGACGCCGGCAACTTCTGGGCGGCTGCGGGCGCGATGGTGCTCCTCGGGTTGTTCATGGCGGCGTTCGACGGCGCCGTGAGTGCCGCCATGGCCGAGCTCTTCCCGACCGCGATCCGCTACGGGTCGATGGGCATCGCCTACAACATCAGCGTCGCGCTCTTCGGCGGGATCACGCCGTACTTCGCCACGTGGCTGATCGCCGCGACGGGCAACACCTTCGCGCCGGCGTTCTACGTGATGGCGGCGGCGGCGATCACCGGGATCACGGTGCTGCGGGCGCGGGAGACCCACAAGGGTGGGCTCGCGTCCTGAGACGAGACCGATGGCGGACTGGAGGCGCGGGGCGGGACGGCACCGCGCCTCCAGTCCGCCCGGTGGTCACGGTGGGATCGCGGCGACCTGCCAGGGTCGTGTGATGTTCACGACACGGTCGCCCGGTATGGTTTGCGGGTGACGAACGAGCCCGAGCAGACGACCGGTCGTGGCCGCCGCGGCTTCACGCCACCGCGGCACGGCCGCCAGAAGCGACGTGGCGGGGTGGTCCTCCCCGCCGTGGCGGGCGTGCTCACCATGGCCCTGCTGCTCGGCGGCGGCTACGCCGCGTACGCCTACGGATCGCTCTCGAACGGCGTCACCAAGATCAACGCGATCACCGGGAGCACCTCGACGAAGGACGACGTCGACGGCCAGGCGCAGAACATCCTGCTGGTCGGCGACGACCACCGGCCGGACAACGCGACGCCGGAGGAGATGGCGGAGCTCAGCACCGAGTCGGACGGCGGTGCGACGAACACCGACACGATGATCGTCCTGCACATCAACGCCGACGGCTCGCAGGCGACGATGATCTCGTTCCCGCGCGACTCGTACGTCGACATCCCCGGTGTCGGCAAGGGCAAGCTCAACAGTGCGTTCTACTTCGGCACGCTCAACGGCGGCGGCGACACCGGCGGCGCGAAGTTGCTCATCAAGACGATCCAGAACCTCAGCGGTCTGACGATCGACCACTACGTGCGCGTCTCCCTGCTCGGCTTCTACCAGGTGGTGAAGGAGCTCGGTCCGGTCGACGTCTGCCTCAACAACGCCGTGAACGACCCGTACTCGGGCGTGAACCTGCCGAAGGGCAAGTCCACGCTCGACGCGAAGCAGGCGCTGTCCTTCGTGCGCCAGCGGCACGGGCTGCCCAACGGGGACCTCGACCGCAACGTCCGACAGCAGTACTTCCTGTCGCAGGAGGCCCGCAAGGTGCTCTCCGCGGGGACGCTGCTGAACCCGATCAAGATGGGCAACATCCTCAAGGCGGTCGGCGGCTCGATCCAGACGGACACCGACCTCGTGAACCTCGCGACCCAGATGCGGAACCTGCGGCCCGGGAACATCCAGTCCGCGACCATCCCGACGCTCGGTACCCCCACCATCACCGTCAACGGCTCGGCGCTGTCCATCGTCGAGGTCGACACCGTCGGGCTGCCGGCCTTCGTGCAGGGACTCGTCGGTGAGCCCGAGGAGTACAGCAAGGCCGGTCGCGCACAGCCGGCGAGCACCTCGGTCACCGTCCTGAACGGCAGCGGCGTCACGGGTGCCGCGGGCGCCGCCGGGACCGTGCTCACCGCCCGCGGCTTCCAGGTCGGTGCACCCGGGTCGTCGGAGCTGACGAAGACCACACAGGTGCAGTACCCGGCCGGCATGGAGAAGCAGGCGAAGGCCGTCGTGGCGGTCGTGCCCGGCGCCGTCGCGATGCGGACGAACGCGGTCACGGGCGTGACGCTCGTGCTCGGCTCCGACGGCAAGACCGTGACCCCGGTCGCCGCCGCGGGTGGTGCCGCCTCGAGCCCGGCTGCCGGTTCCGCCGCGTCCGACGCCGGTTCGGGTGACGCCGGTGCTGCGGCGTCGAAGCCCGCGGCGTCGAAGCCTGCAGCCCCCGAGCCGAAGCCGTCGTCGACCGACGTGAAGAGCTACGGCAAGGCAGGCGTCTGCATCAACTGACGCCCGCGCCGGTCGCGTGCCGGCGGATGGACGTGATCGCGGTGTCGAGCCCGATCGCGAGCGGACGGACGTCCCGCTGCACCTGAGCCAGGAGCAGACCGCCCTGCAGCGCCACCATCACGGTCGTCGCGAGCGCGGCGGGGTCGGCGTCCGGTCCGAGCAGTCCGCGTTCCCGCATCGTGCGGATGCCGTCGTGGAACCCCTGCTCCCAGCGGGCGAAGCCGGCTGCCACGAGGTCACGGGTGTCGGCGTCGCGCTCGGCGACCTCGGTGCCGAGGGACCCGAGGGGACAGCCGCCGACGCAGCCGCCAGCCTCGGCGTCCGCGACGGTCCGGTCCCGCCACCGCTGCCAGGCCTCCCACGTGGTGAGGTCCTCGAAGTCCGGACCCTGGTGCGCGATGATCGCGTCGGTCTGCTGTCGGACCACGTCGCGTACGAGCTCCTGCTTGTCGGCGAAGTAGTGGTACATCTGCGATCGTCCGACCGTGGCGGCGGCGCCGATGTCGTCGAGCGTCGTGCCGGAGATGCCACGGGTGAGCATGAGCTCGGCGGCCGCGGCGACGATGCGGCTCCTGGTCGCCAGTCCCTTCGAGGTCGTGCGTCGAAGGGTCTTCGGGGTGCGTTCCGGGCGCATGCTCAGAGTGTACTTGCGAGTACATTTCCGGTATGTGACATTCGACCGGTGAACGACGAACTCCTCGCCAAGCGCGACGAAGAACGCGCCCTCCTCCTCGCGGTCGCCACCGGCGACCGGGCCGCCTTCACCCGGCTGCACGACCGGTTCCGACCGCTCGTCGAGCGCTACGTCCGGCACCAGCTCGTGGACGCCTGGCAGGCGGAGGAGGTCGTGCAGGACGTGTTCCTCGAGATCTGGCAGATCGCCGACCGGTTCGACCCGGCGCACTCGGCCATCGCGTGGATCCGCACGATCGCACAGCGTCGCGCGATCGACCGGGTCCGCAAGAGCCGGGCGGACCGCGACCGCGACCTGCGGATCGGCACCAGGGACGCCGACCTCGTGGACCACTCGAGCACGGAGCGGGCCGAGAGCGTCCTCGACCGTGCTGAACTCCGTCGCGCCGTCGCCGGGCTCCCCGAGCGGCAGCGGGACGCCGTCGTCCTCCGACACCTGGTGGGCATGACCGGACCCGAGGTCGCTGCGCGGCTCGGGGTGCCGGTCGGCACCGCCAAGACCCGGGCGCGCGACGGCGTCATCGCACTTCGGCGGGTCATGGTGCCCGTCGCTAGGTTGGAGGGGTGAGCAACGCAACGCGTCCGATCACCCTGATGACCTACAACGTCAAGAACCCGGATCCCGCCCACGACTGGCCCGCCCGGTTGCCGGTGCTGCTCGACGTGATCCGGCGGCACGACCCCGACGTCGTGTGCGTGCAGGAGGCCTTCGCGCACCAGCTCGACGACCTCCGCGCCGGTCTGCCGGACCACGGCGACGTCGGCCAGGGGCGCGAGGGCGGCACCGCCGGCGAGCACGCGGCGATCTTCTTCCGCCGCAGTCGCCTGCGTCCGATCGACGAGGGCACCTTCTGGCTCTCGGACACCCCGGACGAGCCGGTCTCGAACACATGGGGGAGCCTCTACCCGCGGGTGGCGAACCACGCGCGGTTCCTCGACGCCGAGGGCGAGGCGTTCACGCTCCTGACGACGCACCTCGACCACGAGGAGGGCCCGCACGGGGACGACGTCCGAGCGCGGAGTTCGGCACTGATCGTCGAACGCCTGAGCACGGCGGACGGCCCGGTCGTCGTGGCGGGGGACTGCAACGAGCCGGCCGGTGCGGGGCCCGCGTCGCGGGTGCTCGTCGCGGCCGGGTTCGAGGACGCCTGGATGGTCGGCGGAGACCCGGACGACCGGACGGCGACCTTCAACGACTGGCAGCCGCCGGTCGACACCGGGGAGCGCATCGACTGGGTGTTCACGCGGGGGATCACCGGTGTCGACCGTGTCGTCATCGACCACGACGGGCCGGAGACCTGGTTCGCGAGCGACCACTTCCCGGTGGTGGCGACGCTCCGGGTCTGACCGAGGCGATCAGCAGGTGCGCTTGGCGTGCACCGGCATCGGCGACCCGAGCACCGTGACCGTGGTGTCGTCCGTCAGGGCCGAGACGCCGTTCGTCCCGAGGTCGGAGTCCGGTTCCGCGTCCGACGGCGCGTCCGCGTCGTCTCCTGTGCTGCGGCTGTCGGGCGGGCTCGAGGCATCGTCCTCGGGTGCCCACCCGGGCTCGAGCAGGAGCTGGAACGCGCGCGCGTCCGCGGAACCGAACGACATCCGGTCGGACCTCGGAGCGTCGCGGATCGCCGTGCGGATGTCGTCGCCCACCTGGACGCCGTGCGGTCCGGTCAGCTCCACCTCGTCGCCGAAGCGGGACCGCACGGTCTCGCGCAGGACGCGGATCTCGACGGCGTTGCCGGCAGCGGCCGGGGTCGTCAGCGCGGCGACCCGGACCGCACCGCCCCACGTGTAGGTCGTCCCGGAGGGGAAGCACGCACCGCCGTCGCCCTCGGCCGTCTGCGTGCGCGACGGGGTGCCGAGCAGGCGGTTCAGGAGGCTGACGGTCGTGCGGGAGTCCCGCATCGACGCCTCGGTCACGGTCTTGTCACCGCGCCGGAACACCAGCGACTCGGCGTCGAGCTCGATCGAGTCGACCCGCTTGAGCTTCGCGTTCGTGACCCGGACGGGCTCGTGGTGCACCGGATCCGGTCCGAGTTCGGCCGCGCTCGCCGGAGTCGCGGCGACCCCGGTACCGACGGTGCCGTCGGCGGCGACCGTGCCGGCCGAGAAGGCGAGCACGGCGGCGCTCAACGCCAGCACGGTCCGGAAGGTCACCACTCGACGGTACGACGCCGAACCCGTCTGGACGACGGGTGTTACCGAATCGGGGCCTGGTCGTCACGGAACCGTGACATTCGTCGGTGACGCGTCACGGGCTCTCGCCGGGCCCCGTCGACAGGTCCCTGTCGGCCGAACGGGGGACAGCCTCCTGGACGGTACGGGGGTGCCGCGTGCGTACCGTCGGCGGCATGACGGACCAGTACAGCATGCAGGACCCGACGAAGATGTACGCCGACAAGAAGCCCGACGAGCAGTACCTCGAGGGCGCCGGCACCGACGAGGAGATGGCGGAGAACGTCCCGGCCGACCACGGCGAGGACACCTACCGCGGCTCCGGCCGACTCACCGGACGCAAGGCGCTCATCACCGGCGGTGACTCCGGGATCGGCGCGGCCGTCGCGATCGCCTACGCGCGAGAGGGCGCCGACGTCGCGATCTCCTACCTCCCCGAGGAGCAGGAGGACGCCGACCGCATCATCGCCCTCGTCGAGGCGGCCGGTCGCAAGGCCGTCGCGCTCCCCGGCGACATCACGTCCCTCGAGGTGTGCGAGCAGCTCGTCGCGGACGCCGTCGAGCAGCTCGGCGGACTCGACATCCTCGTGAACAACGCCGGCAAGCAGCAGAACGTCCCCTCGATCGAGGACATCTCGGACGAGGAGTTCGACGAGACGTTCAAGACGAACGCCTACGCGACGTTCCGGATCACGAAGGCCGCCGTGCCGCACCTGCAGCCGGGCTCGACGATCATCAACACGACCTCGATCCAGGCGTACGCGCCGTCGCCGCACCTGGTGCACTACGCGGCGACGAAGGCGACCGTGAACAACCTCGCGAAGGGCCTCGCCGCGCAGCTCGCGCCGAAGGGCATCCGCGTCAACGCCGTCGCCCCGGGGCCGATCTGGACTCCGCTCCAGCCCGCGGGTGGTCAGCCGCCGGAGGCGCTGCCGTCCGCCGGCGAGCAGACCTACCTCGGCCGCTGGGGCCAGCCGGCCGAGCTCGCGCCGGCGTACGTGTTCCTCGCGAGCGGCGAGTCGTCGTACGTCGTGGGTGAGACGCTGCACGTCGACGGCGGCATGCCGACGCCGTAGTCGCGACCGGGCGACGGACGGGAGCGCGCCCCTCAGCGGCGACGCGAGTCGTTGCGCGGGGCGCGCTCCC